>DAOTUS010000592.1:0-2254 GCA_034437415.1 Herpetosiphonaceae bacterium | reverse complement strand
GGCGCCCCAGCGCCGAGGGGCCGTGGCGCTGGGGCGCCTCCAGGCCAATCTGGTGGCGCTCGGCCATTTCACGGAGCCGCGCCGCAAACTCGGCGGCGGCCGCTGGCGGCCCAGCGTAGCGCAGCAATGTCACAGGCGCACAGTCGTACATATTCGGGCCATCAAGGGCGCGCAAATCACGGATGTCGAGCATGATTGTTCCTTGCAAGGTTGAGGATGCGAGTAGATACGGGCATGATACCACACGGGTTTAATCCCGCGTTCAGCGCTTGAAACCAGCCGCCGTTTTTGCGCGAATTCAGCGTTCGTGCTATGCTAGCCCGACAATTTACGATGACCGCTAGGGGTGCCTTCGGGCTGAGATTCTGCGCAAAGCAGGAACCCTTGAACCTGATCTCGATTATTCGAGCGGAGGAAAGCGGGCGTGACCAGTGATGATCCCGCCCTCGGGCGGATTTTTTTATGCCCGTGGCTTCCTGGCGTGTCAGGCTTGACCTTTTCACACCCACACCAGACCTTCGCTTGCGCGGGGTTTGCACAGGAGGTTCCCAATGACCATACCCAGACGTTGGCTGTTTAGCCTGATGGCCCTCATCGCCGGGGCGCTGAGCGCCTGCGGTGGCGCGACCGCGACCACCACCCCGGCCTCCGGCACCACAATCCAGCCCAACCAATTTGCCGGCCAGACCCTGGTGCTGGTCTCCCACGACAGCTTTGCGGTCAGCAGCGAGGTGATCTCGGGCTTTGAGACCCTGACCGGCGCCAAGGTGCAGATTCTTGAGTCGGGCGATGCCGGCGCGGCCTTGAACAAAAGTATTCTGGCCGCCGGCTCGCCGCTGGGCGATGTCCATTTCGGGATCGACAACGCCTTCCTCAGCCGCGCCCTGGAGTCGAATATCTTCGATGCCTACGCGCCCAAGGGCCTGGAGCTCGTCCCGGCCGATCTGAAGCTCGACCAAGAGAATCGGCTGATTCCGATCGACTATGGCTATGTCAATATCAACTACGACAAAGCCGCGCTGGCCGCCGCTGGCCTGCAGCCGCCCAGCGACCTGCGCGACCTGACCAAGCCGGAGTGGAAAGGCACACTGGCGGTCGAAAACCCGGCCACATCGTCGCCGGGGCTGGCCTTCTTGCTGGCCACAATCGACCACTTTGGCGAGACCGGCGACTACACCTGGCGCGAGTTCTGGCGCGACCTGCGAGCCAACGAGGTCCATGTCAGCGCTGGCTGGGAAGATGCCTACTACGGCCAGTTTACTGGCGGCGGCGGCGGCGGCAGCTATCCGCTGGTCGTCAGCTACGCCACCAGCCCGGCCGCCGCAGTGATTTTCAGCACCACGCCGCTCAGCGATGCGCCCACCGGCAACCTGCTGCCCCCAGGCGGCGCCTTCCGCCAGATCGAGTTTGCTGGTATTCTGAAGGGCACCCGCCAGCCCGAGCTGGCCCGCGCCTGGATGGACTACATGCTCAGCGAGCCGTTCCAGGGCGATATCGGCGGGCAGATGTTCGTCTATCCGGTGCTGCCGGGCGCCAATGTCCCGCCTGAGTTTGAAAAATACGCCCAGGTGCCCGCCCAGGTCGCCAAACTCACCCCCGACCAGATCAGCCAAAATCGCGAGAAATGGATCGCCGAGTGGACCGATATTATGCTCCGCTAAGTCACCGGCATATCGGCCGGATTGAGCGTTGTGCACGCTCAATCCGGCGGGCCAGATAGCTATGCTTCGACGAACCCGCAGTTTTCTCTACAGCCTGCCGCTGGTGTTTCTGGCGCTCTTTTTTGGGCTGCCGCTCTGGGCGATTATGCAGCGCGCCCTGTTCCCGTCTGGCCGCCTCGCCACGGCGGAGATCGGTGCCGTCTTCACCAATCGTGGCATTCTCAACGTGATCTGGTTTAGCATCTGGCAGGCGGTGCTCTCGACGATTTTGACCCTGCTGGCCGCCGTCCCAGCCGCCTACGTGTTTGCCCGCTATCGTTTTCCCGGCAAGACCCTGCTGCGCTCGCTGGCGGCGGTGCCATTTGTGCTGCCGACGGTCGTCGTGGCGCTGGCGTTTGGCGCCCTCCTCGGCGAGCGGGGCCTGCTCAACACCACGCTGATGGCCTGGTTTGATCTGGCCGCGCCGCCGATTCGGCTCCAGGACTCGCTGCAGCTGGTGCTGATCGCCCACGTTTTTTTCAACTTCACCATCGTGCTGCGGCTGGTTGGCGGCTACTGGGCCAGCGCCGACCACCAGCTCGAGGAGGCGGCCC
>DAOTUS010000591.1:0-9227 GCA_034437415.1 Herpetosiphonaceae bacterium | reverse complement strand
GCCCGCCCCTGACCGTCGACCAGCTGATCTCCCTGGCGCCGCGCTTCGGGGCCTGGCTCGACGAACACGCCGTTCCGCCCGACCAGCGCGCGACGTTTTTGCGCGAGGACTGGGCGGCGCAGTTCTACGCCGAGGCCGTGGTCGCCGGGGCCGCCGCCGACCTCGGGCCGTTCCTGGCGGCGCTTGACGCCGAGGTCTTCGCCCTGAAGGCGGGCTATGGCACGCGCTTTGTCGAGGTGCTGGTTCGGGCGCTGTTCGCGGCCAAGGCCGACAGCTGGTATGCGGGCCAGGTCCTCTGTTGGTCGGTGAGGGACGTTCTGCCGCCAACCTTGCTGCTCTGCTGGGACGAGTGGCACGCCTGGAGGGAATACGAAAGCCGCCACGACACCTGGAGCTACGGCGTGTCCTCCGGGGCGCTGCCGCCGTACGGCTCTGGATACTGACCGGCTAGGTCGGGCTGGAGCCGCTGATGGGGATTATTGGATTAGAGAGGTAGATAGATAACCTGATTGAGAACTTCATCTGCGGTCCCAAGCTCCGCGATGAGCTCCAGGTCGTGAACTAATTGACCGATTGAAACCTCGGTCTGGTGCGCGTAAATTACTCCGCCGAAGAAAATACCAGCTCGCTGACGCTGCGTGGCTTCGGCAAGCAGATCATCATCCTGTGAAAACAGCACGCGACCAAGCGTCGTTGCCCGATCAAGCAGCGCTGAGTCGGGAATATCGTGGGACTCATCCTCGTATGCCGTCAGCACATCGACATGGCGAATCCGCAGACCAAGTGTGATTGAGCGGGCAATGTGGTGGTCCATGTATAGTTTAATCGCCATCGATCTGCGTTTGCTCTTTTAGGCGCGTGACAAGTGGAGCGACGGGAGTTTGGCGCCGCAAATTCTGTGCGTTGATCTGCCGCTGGCGCATGTCCAGGTCGAGCTCGGTCTGATGATCCCAATAGTATGCCAGCGCTGAATAAATCTGGCCAAGTGACAGATAGGGATACTGGAAATGTAGCTCCTCCGCGCTCCACCCATTCGTCTGATGGGCGCCAACCAGTTCAACCACCTTCATGGTTGTGCCATGAATGTATGGTACCCCAGTATCGTCTGTGACAATATGCTCGTAGCGCGTTTCGACAAGTGACATACGCTGCTCCTGCGGTAATTGTGATTTCGTCGCTCTAATAATTATAGCAGCTCTACGCCCAGCACCTGGGTAGGCTACGTATGTGTTCTACATTCCTTCCTCCAGCTTGATGGATCAAGCCGGAGGAAGGGGAAATTCATAAACCCTGGAGTATTGACGCGCTGGTGTATGATTTTGGGCAAGGAGGATCCCTATATGACTAAATACGAAGATTTTGTGCTGAGCGAACTTCAGGGTCGGCTGGCTCCCGGCGAGCAAATTGTCCATATGGCCTTCCTGTTCAACAAATCGCTGGCCGGGATGGTGCTGCTGGGCGCGTTTGGGCAGCTTGGCAAGGGCTACTTTTTGGCCGCCGCGACCGACCGGCGCCTGTTCTTGATCAAAACAGCGATGGGTCTGTTTACGCTCAAGCGGGAGAGCCAGGGCGTGATCGAGCTGCCCTACCAGGATATTACCAACATTCAGCCCGGCGGAGCGCTCAATCAACGCTCGGTGACGTTTACTATGCGCGATGGATCGAGCATTTTCTTTCGCCTGAACACCCTGGCCCGCTTTACCGCCGGCCAGAAGACGTTCCTGGAGCGCCTGACGGGCTATGTTGCCACCTGGAACGGGATGCAGCAGCGTGTATGATGCGCCTCCGCCAGCCCCGCCACAGCCGCCATATCCGCCGCGCTATCGCATCGCCGCACTGATCGCCCTTATCCTGATCCCGCTGCTTATTCTCGGCATCGGCTACCTGTTAGCCATATCCGATCGCGGGGTCGTCGCTCCGGCAAATTCGGGCGGGTCCAGCGACCCGCCCCACAGCATTGCCGCCTCCCCACCCAAACTACTGTGACATTTTAATGATTTCCGCCGCCTGCGCTGCCTGGCCCTGCCTGGCAGCGCACCCAGAAATGTCACAATAGATCGGCCGCATCCCCCGCTGGTGTGATAGTTCGCCGACAGCGCCCTGCAATACTGAGCCATTGATGTTGGTTGGCTGGTTTTGCACGGAGGCTCCCATGAAACGAACTCGCTGGATTCACACCCAATGGACGCTGATCGTTCTGCTGAGCGTTATGGTTGGCCTGGCTGGCGGGCGGCCGGTGGCTGGACAGGGGCCGAGTGGGCCTGAGGCGCCGCTCGCGCCCGTCAGCCCCGAGGCCCCGCTCGCGCCCGAAACCCACGTCCCCGATGACACATTCTGGAACAACACCGGCCTGCTGGCGGGCGCCAACCAGTCGATTCGGGCGCTCAGCTTTGTGGCGGGCGACCTGTTTGTGGGCGGCGGCTTCGACCGCGTCGCCGGAATTGTCGCCAACCGCACGGCCTACTGGGATGGCCAGCAGTGGCACGCGATGGGCAGCGGCGTGGGCGGCCTCAACGCCGTGGTGGAGGATCTCGATGCCGCGCCCGGCGGCAATGTGTATGTTGTTGGCACGTTCAGCAGCGCTGGCGGGCAGTCCGCCGACAGCATCGCCCGCTGGAACACCAGCAGCGAGCAGTGGTTCCCCCTGGCGACCAGCGTGAATGGCAGCGTCGATGCCGTGATCGTGGTCCCGACCGCCGGTGGCGATACCGTCTATGTTGGCGGCGCGTTCACCCAGATCGATGGCGTGAGCGCCAATCGGGTGGCCAAGTGGCGCAACGGCGTCTGGACCGCGCTGGGCAGTGGCATTGCTGGCGGCGAGGCGCCACGGGTCCACTCGCTGTCGTTCAACCCCGCCAATGTGCCCCAGATTGTGGCCGGCGGCCGCTTCACCACCGCCGGCGGCGCCACTGCCAACAATGTGGCGCTGTGGAACGGCAGCAGCTGGTCGTCGCTGGGCAGCGGCACCAGCAACGGCGTTGATGGCGTGGTCAAGTTCCTCGATTTTCGCGGCGCCAACTTTGTGGTGGTTGGCGGCAACTTCCTCAACGCCGGAACCATCAACCAGGCCCGCGGCTCGGCGCTGTGGCAGGGCGGCAACGCCTGGAGCCTCTTCACTGGCAAGGGCACCAACGGCGAGGTGCGCGGCATCATCGAGAACGCCACCCGCACCTATGTCGGCGGCACGTTCACCAATGTGACCCAGCCCAACGGCAATCTCGTTGGCGCAGCGTACCTGGCGCAGTGGGATGGCAATATCTGGGAGACGATTCCTGGCAGCCCCAACGCCAGCGTGCTGCGGATGGAGCGGGCTGGCAATGGCAGCTCCTCATTCTTTCTGGCTGGCTCGTTTGGCCAGGCTGGCGGGATTGAGGTCGGGTTTATTGCGCTGTTCACGCCCTCCATCGGCACCGGCTTGAATGTCCCGCGCAATATTTTCTTCCCGCTGGGCGGCGGCCTGGAAGGCACCAGCGCCAAGGTGTACGCGATTCAGCCGCACAGCGACGGCATCTATGTTGGCGGCCGCTTCACGATTGCCAGCGATCAGTTCGTCAACAATATCGCCCTGTTCAACCGCACCACGCGCACCTGGTCGCTGGTGCCGGGGAATGTTGGCACCGAAACCAATGGCACCAACGACGACGTGTACGCGCTCGCCCTGCGCGGCAATGAGTTGATTATGGTCGGCGAGTTCACGGCGGCGGGCGGCGTTCCAGCGGCCGGGGTCGCCAGCTACAACACCCAGACCGATACCTGGTCGGCGCTGGCCTCCAGCATCAACGGCAACGTCAACGCCGTCGCCGTCAACGGCACCGATATCTACATCGGCGGCGCGTTCACCGAGATCGATGGTGTGACTGTCAACCACGTGGCCCGCTGGAATGGCACGGCCTGGAGTGCGCTCGGCAGCGGCACCGACGGCGTTGTCAACGCGGTCCTGTTCAAAAACAGCTTTTTATATGTTGGCGGCCTGTTTGCCAACGCTGGCGGCGCTCCGGCCAGCAACATCGCCCGCTTCAACCCCACCAACTCGACCTGGGGCGCCCTGGGCGTCGGCGCCGATGATGAAGTCCTGGTCTTGAACGAGCTGTTTTTCGGCACCATCGGGGTCGGCGGCAAGTTCAACACGGCTGGCGGCGTGGTCGGCACCAGCGGGATCGCCACGCTCAACACCAGTATCAGCACCCCGGTCTGGGCGGCGCTTGGCACTGGCACCGACGGCAATGTGACCAGCATCAAGACTCGCGGCAACGATATCTACATCGGCGGCCTGTGCAACCGCATGGTGCCCACCACCACGGTCAACCACGTGGCCCGCTGGAATGGCACGGCCTGGCTGCCGCTGGGCAGCGGCGTGGCTGGCTCCAATCTGCAAAACAGCGAGGTCGGCGCCCTCAGCGTCGTCGGCGACAGCCTGTTTGTCGGCGGACGCTTCACCCGCGCTGGCGATAAACCCTCGCGCCGCTTCGCCGAGTGGGTGCAGCCCGAGGTGGATCTGGCGGTGACGGTCAGCAGCACGCCCAGCCCGGTCAATATTGGCAACCAGATCACCTATGTCGCTCGGATTCGCAACCTCGGCACGATCAATGCCAGCCCGGTTTCGTTTTCGCAGACCTTTGCCAGCAGCCTAGCGTTTGGGGCGATCACAACCACCCAGGGATCATGCTCGTTCTCCAACCCCACCACCCTGAGCTGTGGCCTGGGCACCCTCACGCCCAACCAGACGGTTACCGTGACGGTTGGCGCCACCACAACCGCGCTTGGCCTGATCGGCAGCACCGGCACGGCCTCGTCGCCGGCAACCGAGGCCTTCCCCAGCAACAACACCGGGTTTAACTTCAACAATGTGATTGTGCCCGGCAATCCCATCCCGGCGATCAGCTCGCTCAGCCCGTCCAGCTTTGTGCGCCAGGAGTTTAATATTCCGCCACCGCCAGCGGTCAAGATTACGGTCAACGGCGCGGGCTTTGTGGCCAACTCCAAGGCCGTGGTGGACGGCGTCGAGCGCAGCACGAGCTTTATCAGCAGCACGCGGCTGGAGTTCTTTATGGCCGCCACCAGCGCACTTGGCGGATACGATGTGCTGGTGCGCAACCCAACCCCTGGCGGCGGCGACTCGAATATCGTCGAGCTGCGGGTTGTGATCGGGATCGTGGGCCTAAGCAGCGTCACGCCCAACAGCGGCGGCACCGAGGTTGATCTGCAGACCACCTTTGCGGTCAGCTGGACCCACACCACCGACGAGTGGCGCGTGATCGAGCACCTCGATCTGCGGCTGGTCGATGCCGATGGCGTGGGCCTGTGGGCACGCTTCACCGAGGGCATCTCGGGCACCTGGAGCCTGCTGGACAGCGACGGCGAGGTCGTTGGCTACGCCACCGCCGGGTCCACCGATCCGCTGGAGAGCGATACCGCCATCCTCGATGTGGCCGACAGCACCTTTGCCGGCAGCGGCCCGACCGGCTTCAGCATGAACGTGGATTTCGCCGTCCGCTTCAAGCAGGCCGCCGCCGGGCGCCGCTACAGCATCGAGCTGTACGCCACCGACGACAACGGCGATATCCAAGGCCCCGACGTGCTGGGGACGTTCACGGTCGGGATCAAGACCGTGTATGTGCCGCTCGTGGGCAGGTAGCCCAGCGCCAGAGCGGGCCACCAGGAAAATCCTGGTGGCCCGCTCTGGTGTTTAGCGCCCCCGCCGCCCAATTCCCGCCTAAAACAGCGCGGGCGGCAGAAGAACTGCCGCCCGCGCTGATCGCTATCAGGATGGAGCCTAGGTCGAGCGGTGATGCTCGCGGCTGCGGCGCCACGTCCGCACCCCCACAAAGGCCAAAATCAGCCACATCACCCCGATCGCGGCGGCGATGACGTAGAGAACCCAGCGCGGGCGGGGGATCTCGGCCAGCGGGCGGAAGGTCTGACTGTCTTCGGTTGGTGCGACAATGTTGGTCGCCAGCGTGCTGGTATCATCGGTGACGGTCGGATTCTCAACGCTAATCTGCTCGCCGTTGATCACCGCCACGGTTCCGTTGAGCTGGCTTCGCTGCCTGGGCGTGTGCAGCACCGCGCTGGACCACTGCACGCCTTCATCGGTGCTGCCGAGAATGCCCAGAATCGTCCGCTCGCTGTTCCAGGGCGAGCGGAAAATCTCAAGAAAGCCCAGGCTCAGGTCCTCGGGCACCCGGTAGACCACGCGGCTGTTGCCGAGGATGGGCTGGTTGCTGTTCGGCGGGAACGGCGCTGGAAGCGCCTCGCTCAGCCCGGCGAGAATCGGCTGGGTGGTCGGCTTGCCAATGATGATCAGGTTGTGCGTGCCGCTGACCGCCGCGGTCTGGTCGCCAAATACCACCGCAAGCTGAATCATGCTGCCATCAACCCGCCCGGCCAGATCGGCGGCCACCTGCGCGGCCACATTCCAGCTCCCGCTATCGTTGCTGGGCAACACAAAGGCCACGTTGCCCAGGGTTGGGTCGGTGGTAAACGGATCGAAGTAGGCGTTCAGGTTGCGGTTGACCTGCTTTGTGACCCGGGCTGGCTGGAGCGCCAGATGCAGCAGGCTATCCGCGCGCACTGTGCCCCAGACCCCGGCGGCGTTGGGGTCGATACACAGCGTGCTGGGCACCAGATTGGCGCTCAGGCTGATTTTATTCTCTCCGCTGACCAGGCTGTTGCGGGGAATTGCCACCCGCACATTGCCATTTTGGGCGGTCTCATCGCTGAAGCGAATCGTGCTCAGTGGCTGATCGTTGACCCGGATCAGAATGCCCGAGACGTTGTAGCTCAACAGCGATGAGTGGGCAAACACCACATCTAGGTGCCCGTTTTCGCTCAGCTCGTAGCCTTTGGGCATCTCGAAGGTGTACTCAAACACCTGCGCCCCAATCCCAAACGCGGTCCGGGTTTCGTACCCGAGGTCGGCGAAGGTGCGCTCGACCACGAGGCCGGTGGTGATCAGGGGCGTCTGGGTTAGCTCGGCCGTGTTGGTGAACGTGGCCGGGTCGCGCACCTCGGCGATTACCGAGAGGGCCGGGTCCAGGGTTGAGCGGACATTGCCAGTGCTCAGCGCCTGGCTGGCTTTGATCACGCCGGCATCGCTATTGCCGCTGACCACCAGCACCGAGCGGTTGGGATTCCAGGGTGAGATCGCGATCTGGAGAATGCCGTCATCGGCCTCCGCAGCGGCAAACGCACCGCCGGTGGCCGTCTCCGGCAGCGCAACCTCGTCGACCAGGTCGATGCTCCCAGCCCGGCCAATAAAGATCAGATTGGACTCGTTGCGCAGGGTTGCAGTGAGCGCATTTTCGGTGATCAGCGGAATCTCGACCCGGTTGCGGGTCAGGTTGCCAAAGGTTGCCGCCACGGTGAGCGCCGCCTGAAGCTCGCCCATCGTCGGCTCGGCGGGCACAATCAGCGCCGCAGTATCGACCTCCAGGGGCGAGTCCTGGAACAGCGGGCGCGGCAGATCCTGCAGGGTTGCTGGCGGCAGCTCGACCGTGTGGGGTAGATTCAGCACCGTCGAGGAGCGCACCACCACGCTGGTCTGCCGATCGGTGCCACAGTTCAGGCCCGAGTCAAGGATAAAGGCCAGCGAGTGGCTGCCATCGGGCCGGGGCACAAACAGGGCCGTATCGGAGATTGGCATGGTGACCAGTTGATTGCCCGGCTTATCGAGGAAGATCCGGCCGAGCAAGACGTTGTTGAACTGTACATCGAGCGAGCCGCCTAGAAACTGACTGCTCTCGCCGTCGGTGCCAGTGCCGCCAAAAAAGGTCGCGATATCCAGCTCAATCGACGCGCCCGACTCAAGCTGCCAGCTGGCGGGCAGGCGTAGACCGAGGTAGCGGGCATCGAATGGCCCATCAAGCGACTCCTCGCGAATGCCGAACTGCTCCAGCCGAACCCGATTGGGGTCGCGGGACTGCACGACCGTCGTGGGGAGCACCGGGCTGTCCTGATCCTGTGGAAACAGCACATCCCAGATAAGCTCATCAACAATCCCGTTGGTCGGCAGGTTGTTGGCCTCCTGGAAGGCCACCACCGCCGCCTCGGTTTGCGGCCCATAGATGCCTGTGACCGCAGTGGCGTTGATAAACCCAAGCTCGCTCAGGCGCGCCTGAACCGCCTCGACATCATCGCCCTGGGGGACGGCCCCGTTGTCGCGCGACAGCGGTCGGGAGTAGGCTGGGGCTGGGGCAGGGGTTGGCGTAGGCGTCTGCGCCCCGGCTGGTGGCACCACCAGCACCGTGGTGCTGATCAGCAGCGCCAGCACTAAAAAACGAAAAAAGCGTGATTCCATCGATATACCTCATATGAACAAAGATCTAGCCACCCGGCTGGCGCAGCGAACGGCTCCGCTCACTCCGCCAGCCGGGCCAGCTCATGCTTGTCCGTAACGTTTAAACCACATACTAAACATCAGTAAGTTCCAGATCTGGCGACTATAGTCACGGCGTCCAGACCAGTGATCATCGAGCATTTCCGCGACGACGCGGGAGTTGAAAAAGCCCTGGGCGGCGACCGCCTCCGTGGAGAGATGCTCCTCGATCAGCGGGCGCAGATCGGTTTTGATCCAGCGGGCGATGGGGATGCTAAAGCCGGCTTTCTTCCGCTCAAGGATTTCGCGCGGCAGAACGCGGGCCGCCACCCGTTTTAGCAGGTACTTGAGGGTCAGGCCGCGCACCTTAAGTTCGCTGGGCATCTGGGCCATCCACTCGACCAGCCGCACATCGAGCAGCGGAACGCGCACTTCCAGCGAGTGGGCCATGCTCATTCGGTCAACTTTGACCAGCATATCGTCGACCAGCTGGACTTTGGAGTCGACATACAGCAGGCGATTGATAATATCGTCGCCGGGATAGGCGTCGTAGTGTTCTTGCAAGAGTTGCACCGTGGGGCGCAGATTGCTTTTGCCGCTATCGATATCGTAGAGGCTGGCTTTCATCTCTTCGCTGAAGAACGATTTCCAGGCCGCGTGGGCTGGCAGCGGCGCGAGCATGCCGCCCTGGACAAAGCGCTTGGCCTTGAAGTCGAAGCTCACCTTACCCTCGGAGGTCGGCAGCAGATTGACCAGCTGCGGCACAATTCCGGCCCCAATCGCCCGGGGCAGCCGCCGATACAGCGCGGCAATTTTGTCGGCCTGGTAGGTCGCATAGCCGCCAAACACCTCGTCGCCGCCGTCGCCGCTCAGCGCCACCTTGACGTGCTTGCGGGCCAGCTCGCTGACCGCA
>DAOTUS010000590.1:0-14595 GCA_034437415.1 Herpetosiphonaceae bacterium | reverse complement strand
GGTGCGCTTCGAGGGCGACAAGGTTGCGCTGGTCGTCGCCGAGAGCAAGCCGGCCGCCGCCGCCGCCGCCCGGCTGGTGCAGGTCATCTACACCGACCTGCCGATTGTCTCCGACCCGCGCGCCGCGATGGCCGCCGACGCCCAGCTGGTCCACGCCGACCGCAGCAGCAACGTGCTGGCACATACGCCGATTCGCAAAGGCGATGTCGCCCAGGCCTTCGCCGCGGCCGACCTGATTCTGGAGGGCGAGTACAGCACCTCGTGGCAGGAGCACGCCTTTCTCCAGCCCGAGGCCGGGATCGCCTACGTCGACGAGGCCGAGCGGCTGGTGATCGAGACCGCCGGGCAGTGGCTCCACGAGGATCGCCGCCAGATCGCCGCGCTGCTGGAGCTGCCGATCGAGCAGGTCGTGGTGCGCTACGCCGCAATTGGCGGCGCGTTTGGCGGCCGCGAGGATCTGTCGATTCAGCACGTGCTGGCCCTGGCCGCCTGGAAGCTGCGCCGCCCGGTGGCGCTGGTCTGGAGCCGCGAGGAGTCGATGATCGGCCACCACAAGCGCCACCCGATCACGGTGCGCTGCCGCTGGGGCGCCATGAGCGACGGGCGGATCGTCGCGGTCGAGGCCGAGGTGATCGGCGATGGCGGGGCGTATGCCTCGACCAGCCAGGAGGTGGTCAAGGTGGCGGCCCTGTTCGCCAGCGGCTGCTACGAGATCCCCAACATCCACGTCGATGGCTACGCCGTCTACACCAACAACATTCCGAGCGGCGCCTTTCGCGGGTTCGGGGCGCCCCAGGCCCACTTCGCCAGCGAGATCATGATCGAGCGGATCGCCCACGCGCTTGGCCTCGACCCGCTGGATGTGCGCCGCACCAATATCTATCGCGAGGGCAGCATCGAGCCGACCCAGCAGCCGCTGCCGCCCGGGGTCAGCGCCCTGGCGGTGCTGGAGCGCTGCATCAGCGAGGCCCGCGAGCGCCTGGGCTATGGCCAGCCCCAGGTGAACCCCCTCCCCCACCTGCGCCGTGGCATCGGGATCGCCTGCGGGATCAAGAACATCGGCTATTCGTTTGGCTATCCCGAGCAGTCCACCGCCACCGTCGAGCTGAGCGGCGGCGCCAGCATCGAGGCCGCCGTGGTGCGGGTGGGCGCGGCCGAGGTCGGCCAGGGCACCCACCTAATCCTGCGCCAGATCGCCGCCGAGGTATTGCAGCTGCCCTTCGCGGCGATCACGATGATCTGCGACGACAGCAGCGAGGCCCCCAACGCCGGCAGCGCCTCGGCCTCGCGCCTGACCCTGATGGCCGGGCGGGCGGTCCACGACGCGGCGCAGGCGGCGCTGGAGCGCTGGCGCGACGAGGAGCGCCCGGCCAAGGCCACGGTCCAGTATCGCCCGCCCGCCACCACCGAGCTGGACGCGGTCACCACGGCGGGGCGCCCGAACTACGCCTACGGCTACGTGGCCCAGGCGGTCGAGGTCGAGATCAACATGCTGACCGGGCAGATCCAGGTCCTCAGCGTGATCAGCGTCCACGATGTTGGCAAGGCGATCAACAAGCAGCAGGTCGAGGGCCAGATCGAGGGCTGTGTGGCGCAGGCGCTGGGCTACGCGCTGCTTGAGCACTTCCAGATGCGCGACGGGCGGATTCTGACCCCACACTTCAGCTCGTACCTGCTGCCGACCACGCTGGACATGCCGACCAACATCTTCCCAATTATCATGGAGCTGGCCGACCCGAACGGGCCGTACGGGGCGCGCGGCATGGCCGAGATGCCGCTGGTGACGCTGGCCCCGGCAATTGCCAACGCCGTCCACGCCGCCACCGGCGTCTGGCTCAGCGCCCAGCCGATGATCCCCGAGCGGGTGCTGGCGGCGCTGAGCGCGGCGGGCGAGGGGTAGCGAGGAGCTAGGGATTAGGACGTTGCTGATCGTTGGCTGAGCCTGTCGAAGCCACATGACGGGCTTCGACAGGCTCAGCCAACGGAGATATCCGATCTTCACAGAACCCTTGACGCACCAGTAGGTGCCTATGGCTGATCACAGTTTGCCCCAAGGAGCCGCTCAATGAGCCACCCGCACAAGCGCATCACCCGCTACCAGGGCGCGATCATCCAGGCCGGGCGGATTCTGCTGATCCGCCACACCGAGCACGCGGGCGGCCACGGCTACTGGGCCATCCCCGGCGGCGGCATCGAGCTGGGCGAGACCGAGGAGGAGTGTGTCCGCCGCGAGATGTTCGAGGAGACCGCGCTGGAGGTGCAGGTCGAGCGGCTGCTGCTCGACGAGGCCGGCATTCCTGGCGGCGTCTACCAGCGCCTGAAAACCTACCTCTGCCAGAGTATCTCCGGCGAGGCCCGGCCCGGCTACGAACCCGAGGACGCCGCCAGCGACCAGTGCGAGTACACTATCACCGCGGTCGCCTGGTTCGACCTGCGCGACCCGGCGACCTGGGGCGCTGAGCTGTGCGCCAACCCGATCACCTTTCCGCTGCTCCAGCGGATCCGGGCCGCGCTGGGCTATGGGTTGGCCTAGAATTCTGCCCGCTCGTTTGACAAGAAATGTCAAGTTTTGGCGCTCCCGGACTGCTAGAATGCTGCTATCGACACTCAATCTGATAGAGGTATGTGTATGCAGCAACGTTTTTTAAATCGCCCGCTTTTGGCAATTTTGATCATCGGTCTGCTTGGCGGGCTGGCTGAGCGGCCAGCCTACGCGGATAGCGTGGTGGTTGGCACGGGCACGCCCGCCAGCTGCACCGAGACGGACTTGGATGCGGGCCTGGCGGTGCTGTTTCCCGGCAGCAGCGCCCCTGGCGGAACCCTGAGCTTCGACTGTGGCCCCAGCCCGCACACGATTGTACTGACCAGCCAGAAATTTCTCCACGATGGCGCGGTGATCGATGGCGGCGATCTGGTTACCCTTTCGGGCGCGCACAGCACCCGGATTTTTTGGATTAGCCAGCAGGCCCAGGTGGCGATTCAGCACATCACGCTGACCCATGGATTTGCGGATGGTGGCGGGGCGATTTATGTCGAGCCAAACTGGTCGGGCGCCTACACCTCGCTGACGGTCGACGACGTGCAGTTCACGAACAATATATCCAGCTCGGTCGGCGGCGCAATTGGCGCCCAGCACGCCAATCTGCTGATTACCAACAGCGTATTCCGCGACAATAGCGCCACGTCTAATGGCGGTGGGATCAGCTTTAATGATGGTGCGCTAACCCTGCGCGACAGCGTCGTGGCCCACAATCACGCGAGCTCAGAAGGGGGTGGACTACAGGTGTGGTCGGCTAATCCGCTGCTGATCGAACAAAGCACGATCCATAATAATGGGCTGCAAGGAATCAGCGGCGGCGGGATGTTGATTTACGACAGCACTGGGAGCATTCGCAACACCAGCGTGACGTACAATTTCGCTCGCCAGGGCGGCGGCATGTATATTATCGGCAGCACGCTGGAGATATCCGCCAGTCGAATTTTCATGAACACGACCTATGTCGCTGGTGCTGGCATCTACAGCGCTAGCGGCGCAGATCTGACGCTCCGCGAGGTGACGTTGGACTGGAATGTGTCTTACTCCGGCGGCGGGGGGATCGTCAATGCCGGCGTGATCTCGCTGCAACGCTCGATATTAAACAATAACGATGGCGCGTCGGGCAACGGCGGCGGCCTGCTGAACTATGGCGTGGCCGAGATCAGCAATAGCACTATCTCAGAAAACTATGCCATGAATGGCGGTGGGATTATGAGCGTTGCAGCCAGCGCGACGAATGTGCAGAGCAGCACCATCGTAGCGAATAACGCGGCGGAAAAAGGCGGTGGAATCCACACCGGCTCCAGTCAGTTCAATATTCTAAATAGCATTATTGGCTATAACCTTGCGGAGATCGATGGCGATCAGTGTTGGTTTGCTGGCGCTACGGCAACCATTGGGTTTAGCATGTGGTCCGATGAAAGCTGTGGCTCACAGGCGGTCAATGGGAATCGGCCAAACACCCCCCCCGACCTGCAGCCTCTTGGGATGTATGGCGGGGCCACCCAGAGCTATCTGCCCATGAGCCACAGCTCGGCGCTTGATGCAGGCTCGTGTCTGGCCGGCTCGGTCGATCAGCGCGGGATGCCCCGGCTGGTTGGGGCCGAGTGTGATATTGGCTCGGTCGAAACCGGCACGCTCTGGCGACGAGTGTTTCTGCCATATCTCACGCGCTAGGAGACTGGCATGGACGCGACCCGATCACCTTCCCGCTCCTGCTCCGGCGGATCCAGGCCGCGCTGGGCTACCTGGAGACCTAGAGTTCCGCCCACTCGTTTGACAAGAAATGTCAGGTTTTGGGGCTCCCGGACTGTTAGAATGCCGCTATCGACATTCAATCTGATCTGAGGTATGTGTATGCAGCGACACTCTTTAAAGCGCCCACTGGTGGCAATTCTGATCGTAGGCCTGCTTGGCGGGCTGCTTGAGCGGCCCGCCTACGCGGATAGCGTGGTGGTTGGCACGGGCACGCCCGCCAGCTGCACCGAGGCGGACTTGGATGCGGGCCTGGCGGTGCTGTCTCCCGGCAGCAGCGCCCCTGGCGGAACCCTGAGCTTCGACTGTGGCCCCAATCCGCACACTATGGTGGTGACCAGCCAGAAATTTCTCCACGATGGCGCGGTGATCGATGGCGGCGATCTGATTACCCTTTCGGGCGGCAACAGCACCCGGATTTTTTGGATTAGCCAGCAGGCCCGGGTGACGATTCAGCACATCACGCTGACCCGTGGATTTGCGGAGGGCGGCGGGGCGATTTTCGTCGAGCCAAACTGGTCGGGCACCTACACCTCGCTGACCGTCGACGACGTACAGTTCACGAACAATACGTCCAGCTCGTTCGGCGGCGCAATTGGCGCCCAGCACACCAATCTGCTGATTACCAACAGCGTATTCCGCGACAATAGCGCCGCGCAGACTGGCGGTGCGATCAGCTTTAATGATGGTGCGCTAACCCTGCGCGCCAGCGTCGTGGGCGACAATGAAGCGATCTCAGAAGGGGGTGGGCTGGAGGTGTGGTCGGCTAATCCGCTGACGATCGAACAAAGCTCGATCTACAGTAATCAGCTGAAGGGAACTGGCAGCTTTGTGGCTGGCGGCGGGATGTTGATTTACGACAGCACTGGGAGCATTCACAACACCAGTGTGAGTTACAATCGCGCTCGCCAGGGCGGCGGCATGCACATTATGGCCGGCAGCACGCTGGAGATATCCGCCAGCCAAATTTCCGCTAACCTGGCCTATGTCGCTGGCGCTGGCATCTACAGCGCTAGCGGCGCAGATCTGACGCTCCGCGAGGTGACGCTGTACGGGAATCTGTCTTACTACGACGGCGGGGCGATCGTCAATTCCGGCGTGCTCTTGCTGCAACGCTCGCTATTAAAGAGTAACTATGGTTCGTCGGGCGACGGCGGCGGCCTGCTGAACTATGGCGTGGCCGAGATCAGCAATAGCACGGTCTCAGCCAACAATGCCGTGAATGGCGCTGGGATTATGAGCGTTGCGGCCAGCACGACGAAGGTGCAAAGCAGCACCATCGTAGCGAATAGCGCGGCGGAAAAAGGCGGTGGGATCTACACCAAGTCTAGTAGCGTCACTATTCTGAATAGCATTATTAGCGCTAACGAGGCGCTGCTTGATGGCAATAACTGTTGGTTTGATGGCGTTAGCGTAACCATTGGGTTTAGCATGTGGTCAGATGGAAGCTGTGGCTCGCAGACGGTCAATGGGAATCAGCCGCTCACCTTCCCAACCCTGCACCCCCTCGGGATGAATGGCGGGACCACCGAGAGCTATCTGCCCAGGAGCGACAGCACGGCGATTGATGCTGGCTCGTGTCTGGCCGGCTCGGTCGATCAGCGGGGGATGCCCCGGCTGGTCGGGGCCGCCTGCGATATTGGCTCGGTCGAAACCGGCACGCTCTGGGCACGGGTCTTTATCCCCACGCTCACACGCTAGGGCCGCGCCGCCCCAGCGCCGCCCCGTCTCCCCAGGCGCGCTCCCAGTCCGCGGCGGCGGCCTGCTGGCGGGCGATGTGGAGCGTGCGCTCGTAGCGCGCCTGCTCGGCCAGCCCAATCGGGAAGCCCGTGGCGGCGCGCAGGATTGGAGCATGCCCGCCGCAAGTTGACAGGAAATGTCAAGTTTTTTAGCCGCCTGGCTGCTATACTCAGCCTAATATAAGTTCTTTTTGTGATCGGAGTCTGGAATGAGAACCTTTGTGATGATCGGTATTCTTGGTCTGTTTGGCCTGTTTGGCTGCGCCGATACGACCGCGTCTAATCCGCCAGTGGCCCAGGCCGAACCAACGGTCAGCGCCCCCGCCACAGCTGCGCCCGCCGCGTCCGCCGCGACCGCCGTGCCGACCGCTGCGCCAGCGCTGACCAGTCCCCCGCCAGCGACCGGCGGCGATGCCAACGTGGCGGTCATTGCCGCCCTGATGGCCCAGCTGCAAGGCGGCCCGTATCGGGTGACAACCGTTGTCGACAGTGCCGACGGGCCAGCGGAGATCAGCGGCGAAATCGTGCCGCCTGACCAATATCACACCATCAGTGTGATCGGCGGAGCGCCCATGGAGATGATTATTATTGGGCCGGATATGTGGAGCAAGGTCGATCAGGCCTGGGTTCGCAGCGCCACGCCAGAGGGTATTCTGGAGCTCAATACGCCAGCAGTGATTGCCGAGTCGGTCAGCGATGCCACATTTGTGGGCCTGGATACGCTGAACGGCGTGGCGGTGCTGGTCTACACCTACACCAATACTGTCGGCGCGGGCGACCAGGCGATGGCGTCCGCCAACACGCTGTGGGTGGACGCCCAAAGCGGGCTGCCGCTGCAGGTTCAAGGCAGCACCGAGTTTGGTGGCGTCGAATATATGACCACCCAGACGATTGTCTACGACCCGAGCATTACGATTGAAGCTCCACAGGAGTGAGGAGGATTCTGATGTTGGACAAACGGATGCGCAGGCTGGTGCTTGGCACGCTGATTCTGGGCCTGCTTGGGCTGGCCGGGCCGCTCCGCACCGCTCGCGCCGCCGGGGTGGTTGGCACGGGAACAGCGGCAAGCTGCACCGAGGCGGCCCTGGCGGCGGCCCTGGCTGGCGGTGGGCTGATCACCTTCAACTGCGGCGGCGCGGCCACAATTACCCTCACCAGCCAGCAGCTGATTGTGCTCGACACAACGATTGATGGCGCGGGCCTGATCACCCTGAGCGGCGGCACCACCACCAGGCTGTTTTTCAGCAACGACGGGGTTCACTTCACCCTCAACAACCTCACGCTGCGCGACGGCGCGTCGGCGGTTGGCGGCGGCGCGATCGAGGCCTCGGGCGCGTACATCACGCTGAACAACACCCGGATTTTGGCCAGCACCGCCGTGGACAATGGCGGGGCGATCTACTGCTTTCGCGGCACCGATGGCACGTTGACCCTCAACTCCAGCACGCTTGACGGCAACGCGGCCAATCGCGGCGGCGCCCTCTACAACGACGGCTGCACGACCACAATCACCAACAGCAGCATCAGCGATAACGCCGGCACGGGCATCTATCACGATGGCGTGTTGACGCTGACCGACTCGCTGATCAGCCGCAACCGGGGCGTTGATGGCGGCGGCCTGTTCATCGCCACAGGTGCCGCCGCAATGCTGAACGGCGTCACCCTCGACCAGAACACGGCTGGCTACGGCGGCGCGATTGAAAACAGCGGCAGCCTGACCATCACCAACAGCCTGATCTCCGCCAACGAGGTGACCGGCAGCGGCGGCGGGATCTGGAATCTGGGCGGGCGGCTGTGGGTGGAGCGCACCACGATCAGCGGCAACAGCGCCTACGAGGGCGGCGGGATCAACTCCTACGGCACCGAGGTCGAGCTGCTCAATGTTAATATCACTGACAACCGCGCCTTCGACGGCCCAGGCGGCGGGATCTACCACGGTGCGGGGACGCTGTATGTCACCAACGCCACGATCAGCCACAACCAGGCGGTCGGCCTCGGCGCCAGCGGCGGCGGGGTGTATCAAAGCTCCGACGATAACCTGACCTTGATGAATGTCACCTTGAGCAACAATACGGCCGGCCTGTTTGGCGGCGGCTTCTATCACCAATCCCGCTACGGCCTGCTGCTCAACGTCACGCTGGCCAACAACAGCGCCTCGGCGGGCGACGCGATCTACGAGAACGCGACACCGACACCGCAAAATCCCGGCGTGCTGCAGCTCCTCAATACGCTGATTTTTGGCAGCGCCAATAACTGTGATGGCACCCAGTTTCAGACTCTGGGCCACAATCTGGCCGCCGGGTCGTGCAGCTCGCTCACCCACGCCAGCGACCAGCTGGTCAGCCCGGCGGCGCTGCTGATGGGCAGCCTGGGATTCAACGGTGGCGCTTTCACGATGGCGACCATCATGCCGCTCGCCGGCAGCCCGGTGATCGATACTTGTCAGCCCGGCCAAGGTCCGGCGCTGGATCAGCGGGGCGCCAGCCGGGCTGGCCCGTGCGATATCGGCGCAACCGAGTATGGAGGGACGCTGCCACGAGTGCACCTGCCGCTGCTGATCGCCCCATAGCCACGTCGGTTTTTGAGAATTTTTGGTTTGAAAAGAGGCACTATGAAACGCTTGATCTATGGATTGTTGCTCCTGGCGACCTTGGCGGCCTGCGGTATTCCGGCCGCCAACACCACCGCTCCAGCCAGCACCGCCACGCTCGAACAATCGGGCGCGCCAACCGCCGAGGCTGCGGCTGTGATCGGCACCGCCACGAGCCTGCCGATGGTGATCAGCTCCAGCCCCACCAGCCACCCGCGCCTGTGGCTGACTGCCGCCGATCTGCCGCGCCTGCGGAGCTGGGCCAGCGCCGCCAACCCAATGTACCAGGAGGGTCTGCTGCCGCTGGCTGCGCGGGCCAAGGCGGAGATGGATGCTGGCGATGTTCCCAACCGCGACTGCGGCAGCACCGAGTACGAGGAGTTTCCCACCGAGATGTACGCCGAGCTGTTTGCGTTTATGTCGCTGGTCGAGGCTGATCCAGCTGTGCGCAGCGACTATGCCCAGCGCGCCCGCACGCTGCTGATGCACATCATCACGCTGGCGGCCGAGGGGCCGTCGGACGACGAGACCATTGTGTGCCCGGAGACCGAGTCGGCCGGCTATCCGCCCTTCCGCGACCCAATCTTCTTCACCGAGGACTCCAACCGCGCCCGCTGGCACGGCGAGGCCTTCCCGCTGGTGGTCGACTGGATCTATCCTACGCTCACGGCGGCCGATAAACAGCTGATTCGCAGCGTGTTCCTGCGCTGGTCGCAGGAGATCGTCGAGCGCGCCTACCATCACCCCGAGCCGATTGGCGTGGTCAACGATCCTGCGTTGCTGAGCGATCTCAGCCAGGTGCGCTGGTCGGGTAACAACTATTTCGCCGCCCATATGCGCAACCTCGGCATGATGGCGCTGGCCCTGGACCCGGCCGACGACCCGAACAATCAGCTGCGGGGCTATCTTGACAACGCCACCGGGGCCTGGCTGTACATCTTCGATCATCTGACCCGCACCGACAGCCAGGGCGGCCTGCTGCCCGAGGGTTTCGAGTACAGCCCGCAAACCGCCAGCTACGCGATTCAGTTTCTGCTGGCCCTGCGCACCGCTGGCGCCGACACCTGCGGCCAGCACTGTCAGCTCCAGGGCAACCCGTTCTGGGACGATTTCGTCGCTAGCTACTACCACTCGCTCAGCCCGGCCACCGTCAACGATTCCGATTTCGGCCAGATGTACCAGCCGGCCTGGTACGGCGACGCCCAGGTCTATCGCTCGTCCGATTTCATCAGCGCGTTTGGGGCGCTGGGCATCTACGACATGCTGGGCAACAACCAGGCCCGGCTGCAGTCGGTGCGCTGGGCCGAGATCGAGACCGCGCCGGGCGGGGCCAGCACGCTGCTCAGCCGGGTGTCCAACCCCGATGACTTTCGGCAATCCGTGCTCTACTTTATGCTCTTCGATCCGGCGGCGGCCGCCCCCGCCGATCCGCGCCCGGCCATGCCACTGAATTTCTACGCGCCGGGGATCGACAAAATTATCGACCGCACCGGCTGGGACGCCCAGGCCAGCTGGTTTAACGTTGGCCTGAGCTGGAACCTGATCGATCACCAGCAGGCCGACGGCGGCCACTTCGAGTGGTATCGCAAGGGCGAGTGGCTGACCAAGGCCCGCACTGGCTACGCCGATATCGCCGAGGGCATCGCCAGCTCCGAGTTTCGCAACCTGCTGACGCTGGAGAACAGCCGGCCCGACCGCGACCCCAGCGACTGGCGGATCGACCTGTGGCAGCGCGGGTCGCAGTGGAACCTGGTGCCAAGCGGCGACCCGACGCTGCTGGCCCACAGCCGCAGCCCGCTGTTTACCTACGCGCTCGGCGATGCGACCAACCTGTACAACTCGGATAACGAGCAGGTCACCGATATTGTTCACGCCAGCCGCTCGATTATCTGGCTGAAGCCGGATGCGGTGGTCGTGTACGACCGCGGCGAATCGCAGACCGCCAATCGGTTCAAGCGCTGGTGGCTGCAGCTGGCCAGCCCGGCGACGGTCAGCGGCCTGCGCGCCACCGCAACCACCGCTGGCGGCCAGCAGCTGCTGCTGACCAATCTGCTGCCCAGCGATGCGGTGTTGAGCGCGGTCAACACCAGCGAGGAGCAGATCGCGAACACCGTGGCGACCAATGAGCCGATGACGGTGCGCCTGCGGATCGATGCTCCCGGCAATCCAACGGCGGTGCGCTTCCTGGAGGTGCTGCAGGCCAGCGATGCCGGGATCACGCCGCCAGCAGTGGCGCTGGTGCAAAGCGCCGATCAGGCCTGGAGCGGCGCCCAGGTCGGCGCGACGGTGGTGCTGTTTCCGACCAGCCTGGGCCAGCCGTTTGCGGGACTGAGCTACACCGCCGGGCCGGGGGCCGCCACGCATATTATCACGGGGCTGGATCCAAACACCGGCTATAGCGTCACCAGGAACGGCCCCAGCGTCACCGTTCAGCCCGGCGGGGATCAGCTGACCGACAGCGGCGGGGTGCTGCTTGTTCAGTAAATTCCCCGGCGCTAAAACCAGGAGCCAGACAGCACACGCTGTCTGGCTCCTAAACCTCGTCCGCCACCCCTAACCCGAACCCCTACGGCCGCACCTCGATCACGCTCTCGCCGCTGTCGGTGCGATTGCCGGCCTTGTCCACCACGGCGGCTTTGACCCGATACGTCCCCGATAGCTTGGGTGTCCAGTCGAAGGCGTAGGGCGCGGCCGGGTTTTGGCTGGTCTGGCCATTGATGTTCCACTCGACATACTCCACTCCGCTACTATCAGCAACCTGGGCGCTGAGCCGCACGCTCTGGCCGACGGCGGCGCTGGCCGGGACATGGTAGGAAATGTCAAGTTCTTTAGCCGTGCGGCGGCTATAACTAGCCCAATATATGGACCTCCAGAATCTCATCATCCATGCAGCTTTGTGTCCACTGATACCCGTCTTAAATGGCCTTTTCATGCTTTACCGCAGCCATAAAACAACTTGCGTTTTTTATGATTAAAAGGGGCAGATTCGTGACGATAAAAATACCTCAAAATCATGCCGCTAATACTTTACACTCGCAAAATTATGACTTTAGAAAGTCCTAAAATACTTAAGGAAAATAATTATCAGGCGATAAGCACAATAAAATCGAATTTCAGCAGGCGTTTCAGCGCTGGGCGGGGTTGCCGGTTGCCGCTGCTGGCGCTTGGGCCTATAATGCCTCGCGTCACAATGTCGTGATTCGACGGGTTCTATCAGCCACAGGAGTGACAAATGACCGTGTACAATTTCAACGCCGGGCCAGCCATTTTGCCGCCCGAGGTGTTGTCACAGGCGCAGGAAGAGCTGCGCGACTACAACGGTGTGGGGATTTCGGTGATGGAGATGAGCCATCGCTCGAAGGAGTTTGAGGCGATCAACAGCGAGGCCGAAGCGCGGTTTAAGCGCCTGCTGGGGATTGAAAGTGGCTACCGGGTGCTGTTTATGCAGGGCGGCGCCAGCACCCAGTTCAGCACGGTGCCGATGAATTTCCTGCCCGCCGACCGGGTGGCCGACTACATTCTGACCGGAGTTTGGGCGGAGAAGGCCCGCGATGAGGCCCAGAAGATCGGCCAGGTACACATTGCCGCCAGCACCGCCGCCGAGCAGTATCGCCGCATCCCCCGCCAGGACGAGATCGCGCTCAGCGAAAACCCGGTCTACGTGCATATCACCACCAATAACACGATCTATGGCACCCAGTGGCAGACGCTGCCAGATGTTGGCGAGCATCTGCTGGTGGCGGATATGAGCAGCGACATTATGTCACGTCCGTTTGACCCCAGCAAATTTGGCCTGGTCTACGCCGGGGCGCAAAAAAACCTCGGCCCCTCCGGCGTCACGGTGGTGCTGATCCGCGAGGACTGGCTGGAGCGGGCGCCCAAGAGCGTCCCAAGTATGCTGCGCTACATAACCCACGCCAAAAACAACTCGCTCTACAACACGCCGCCAACCTTTGGCATCTATATGCTCAACCTGGTGCTGGGCTGGATCGAGGGGCAGGGCGGGCTGGCCGGGATGGCCGTCCACAATCAGCGCAAGGCCAGCACCATCTACGGTGCCATCGATGACTCGAACGGCTTCTACACCGGCCACGCGGCCCTCGACAGCCGCTCGCAGATGAACATCACCTTCCGGCTGCCCAGCGAGGCGCTGGAGAAGCAGTTCGTCAGCGTCACTCAGACCGCCGGGATGATCGGACTGGCCGGGCACCGCTCGGTCGGCGGGATTCGCGCCTCGGTCTACAATGCTATGAGCAGCGCCGGCGCCGAAGCGCTGGCCAGCCTGATGCGTGACTTCGCCGCCCAAAACGGCTAGGGTTTGACCCGTTGGCTGAGCCTGTCGAAGCCCAGTGTTTTGGCTTCGACAGGCTCAGCCAACGAATCGATCAGCACTTCACACGGCACTCAGGGGTTCAGAATGATTCTGGACCCGCTTTGCTGTCCGCCGCGCTGCCTGCCACAGCAACGGCTGAGCGAATCGGCATCATTAGTTAAGCTGGCGGATTTTTCTCGTATAATAAGCCCGGACTCACGCCAACCGATAAGGAATCACCATGTCGATTACGAAACCCGTGCTGCTGCTGCTGATCAGCCTGATTGCGCTGGCTGGCTGCGGCGCGCCAACCAAGGAGCAGCGCATCCTCCAGGTTGGGATGATCCTGGCCCGCGGTGGTTTAGGCGACCGATCGTTCAACGACTCGGCCTACAGCGGCCTGCAGCAGGCCCAAAAACAATCGAATATTCGCTTCGAGACCCTGGACTTCACCACCGATGAGGCCAACACCGAGGGTCTGCGCCGCTTTGCCCGCGATAAGTATGATCTGATTATCGGCATCGGGTTTGAAAATGCGGCCTCTATCAAAACGGTGGCCCCGGAGTTTCCCGAGCAGCGCTTTGCGATTATTGATACCGCTGTCGATGGCCCCAACATCGCCGCGGTGGTCTATCGCGAGCCAGAGGGCGACTTTTTGATGGGCGTGCTGGCCGCGATGCTGACGAAAACCAACCAGGTGAGCTTTATCGGCGGCGTCGATCTGCCGGTGACGCGGCGGATTGAGGCCGGATTTCGCCAGGGCGTCGCCTATCAGAACCCGGCGGTCAGCGTGACCGCGACCCTGGCAGGGACATTCACCGACCCGGCGGTGGGCCAGACGCTGGCAGCCCAGCACTACGCCAGCGGCGTCGACGTGATCTACAACGGCGCCGGGCGGACCGGCCTGGGCATTATCGAGGCCGCCAAAAGCGCCCAGAAGCTCACCATCGGCACCAGCGGCGACCAGCGCTACCTCGCGCCAGGGTTTATGGTGGGCAATCGACCAAAGCGGGTCGATACCGCCGTCGTCAATCTGATCAACCAGGTGGCGGCGGGCCAGTTCAAGGCTGGCACGATCTCGCTGGGCCTGAAGGAAGCGGGACTGGCGATTGGCCCATTCGACGAAACCCTGGTCACCCCGGAGATGCAGGCCCGGCTCGAAACCCTGCAGCAGAACATTATTGCTGGTGAAATCGTCGTTGTGGTGGAAGAGTAAGCGTGTATCGTCGCATCATCGCCTGGCCAGGGCGCAGCCTGCGCCGCAAACTGCTGCTGGCCAGCAGCAGCACAATGCTGCTGGTTCTGACGCTGCTGGGCGGGCTGTCGTTTCTGTTTGGGCGGGCGGCAATTCGCGCCGAGGTCGAGACCCGCAACGCCCAGCTGGCGACGCTGGTGGCCCAGACCGTGGGCGCCCAGTTTGATAATCGCCTGAACAATCTGGCCCTGCTGATCGCCCAGCTCCAAACCGCCGACACGGCCGCGCTCCAGGCTCAGGCGCTAGTCGAATTTCGCCTCAACGCGCCAACCGTCTATCGGGCGCTGTATCTGATCGCGGCGGATGGCAGGGTTAAGATTGATGTGGCGGCCTCGTTCGAGACGCTGCTTGCGCTGACCGATACCAGCCGTCTGCTCGATCGCGGCGCCATCAGCCAGCCCGCTGTGC
>DAOTUS010000589.1:0-21031 GCA_034437415.1 Herpetosiphonaceae bacterium | reverse complement strand
ACCTGATCCGGCCGATAGATTGGGCGGTCGGTGCTGAAGTTGCCGACCGCCCAATCTATCGGCCGGGATCAGGTTGTCCACATTCGCACCGCGCTGCGCCAGCTCGACCGTGATCGCTACAGCGTTCCGCCAGCCAGCCAGCCGGCCTTCCTGAGCATCACCGACCCGGAGGGGACGCTGATCTTCTCAGGCAGCTTCCCGCTGAGCCAGTACGGAACTTTCAGCACCAGCCTGACGCTCAACCAGAGCGCCGCGATCGGCACCTACAGCCTGCAGGCAACCCTGGAGGGCAATCTTGACAGCGCCGTGTACGGCACGTTTACGGTGGCCGAGTACCGCAAGCCGGTCTTTGAGCTGACCCTGACCCCGGCCAACGCCGATCTGGTGCTGGGAGACACGCTGGAGATGCAGCTGGCCGCCCGCTACTTCTCCGGCGGTGCGGTCGCCAACGCCCCGGTGCGCTGGCGCCTGCTGACCCAGCCGCTGTTCTTTGAGAGCAATCTGGCGCCCAACTTCAGCTTCCAGGATCTCGACGACCCCTATGCGTTCTACCGCTGGGACGCTAGCCTCAGCCCGACTGGCTCGCGCCTGATCGCCGAGGGCACGGCGACGACCGACGCCCAGGGTGCGCTGACGCTGCGGCCCGCCATCGAGCTTGGCAGCGCCAAGGGCAGCCAGAAGCTCACGCTCGATGTTGAGGTCACCGATATCGACGGCCAGGTGATCGCCGGGCAGGGCACGGTCAAGCTGCACGCTGGCGACTACTATATCGGCCTGCGCCCGGATGGCTACGTCAGCGAGGTCGGCAAAACCCAGCAGGTCGATCTGATCACCCTGACTCCGCAGGATGAAGCGCTGGCCAGCCAGACGGTCGAGGCCGCGATCTACCAGCACGAGTGGTTCAGCGTGCGCGAGCAAGGCTCCGACGGGCGCCTCTACTGGACCTCGCGCTACACCGATACGCTGGTCGAGACCCGCTCGGTCACCACCGACGCCCAAGGCCGCGCCAGCCTGGAGTTCACCCCGCAGGCCGGGGGCGCCTACCGAATTCGGGCGACCGGCAAGGATCGCGGCGGGCGCAGCATCAGCAGCAGCGCCTTCACCTGGGTCTATGGCGATGATGTCTTCTGGGGCGTGAACGCCACCAACCGCATCGACCTGATCGCCGACCAAACCAGCTACCAGCCCGGCGAGACCGCCAGCATTCTGGTGCCCGCGCCCTACGCCGGGATGACTGCGCTGCTGACGATCGAGCGCGGCACAGTGCTGGAGCATCGCGTGCTGACCTTGGCGGGCACGACCGAGCTGATCGAGGTGCCGATCACGGTTGACCACGCCCCGAACATCTACGTCTCGCTGGTGCTGATCAAGCCCGCCGGCGACGACCTGCCGGTGCCGGATATGCGGGTCGGCCTGATCAATCTGGCCGTCTCGACCGAGCAGCAGGAGCTGACCGTCACGATCACGCCCGACAAGCTCGAGGCTGGCCCGCGCGACAAGATCACCTACACGATCAAGGCGACCGACTACCAGGGCAAGGGTGTTCAGAGCGAGGTTGCCCTGGCGCTGGTCGATAAAGCCATCCTGACCCTGGCCAACGATGCAAATCCAAGCCTGCGCCAGGCGTTCTACGAAAAGCGCCCGCTGGAGGTGTTCACCGCCAACTCCCTGACCGCGCTGGTCGATCGGGTCACGCTGCGCGGGCAGCCGAGCGCCAAGGGTGGCGGTGGTGGCGATGCCGCCGCGCTGCTCGTCCGCCGCGAGGTTCCCGACACCGCCTACTGGAATCCAGCGGTGCTGACCGACCAGGATGGTCTGGGCCAGGTCACCGTCACGCTGCCCGACAACCTGACCACCTGGCGGATGACCGCCCGCAGCCTGACGGTCGATACCCGCGTCGGCCAGAGCGAGCAGGATCTGGTGGCCAGCAAGCCGCTGCTGATTCGCCCAACCCTGCCGCGCTTCCTCACGGTCGGCGATCAGATTACGCTGCAGGCGGTGGTCCAAAACACGACCGCCAGCGCCATCGAGGCCACTGTGGGGCTGGATGCCGGTCTGCTCACGCTCGGCAGCCCGGCCCAGCAGACCGTCCAGGTGCCCGCCAACGATCGGGTGGTGGTGCGCTGGTCGGCGGAGGCGCCCAAGGATGGCCAGGTCACGCTGCTGTTCTCCGTCAATGGCGGCGGCCTGCAGGATGCGGTCGAGCAGAGCCTGCCGATCCAGCGCTTCATCACCCCCGAGGTCGTCGCCAGTGCCGGGCAGGTCGCGGGCAACCCTGTCGTCGAAACGCTCCAAATCCCCGCCAGCTCGCTGCCATCCAGCGGCCCGCCCCAGGGCGAACTGACCCTGGAGCTGGTGCCGTCGCTGGCGGCGGGCGTGCAGAGCGGGCTGGAGTATCTGCAGCACTACGCCTACGACTCGACCGAGCAGACGGTCAGCCGCTTCCTGCCCAACGCGGTCAGCTATCGGCTCTTCAGCGAGCTTGGCGTTGACGACCCGCAGCTGAAGGCGGGCCTGGAGGCCAGTCTCAGCAGCGGCCTGCAGCGGCTATACGCCTTGCAGCAGCTCGACGGCGGCTGGGGCTGGTGGGCTGGCGATAAAAGCCATCCCTACCTCTCAGCCTACGTCGTGCAAGGTCTGGTCGAGGCCCAGAAGGCTGGCTACAGCGTCGACGTGGCGGTGCTGCGCAATGGCCTGAACTATCTCAAAGCTACGCTTGGGGCCGACCTGCCCGCTGGCCGCAGCGAAACCTGGCAGAAAAACACCCGCGCCTACATCCTGTTTGTCCTGGCCGAGGCGGGCGCCCCCGACCGTGGCCGCACCGTCGCCCTGTACGAGCAGCGCGCCGAGCTGGACATCTATGGCCGCGCCTATCTGCTGATGACGATCCAGCGCCTCAACTCCGCCGATCCCCGCGTCACCACGCTGGTCAGCGATCTGATGGGCAGCGCCCGGCTGAGCCCGACCACCGCCCACTGGGAGGAGCGCAGCAACGACTCCTGGACGATGAGCAGCGACACGCGCACGACCGCGCTGGTGCTTCAGGCGCTAGTCCGCAGCGACCCGACCAACTTCCTGGTGCCCAACAGCGTGCGCTACCTGATGGGCCTGCGCAACCACGGCCACTGGCAGACCACCCAGGAGTCGGCCATCACGCTGATCGCGCTTAGCGAATATATCGCCCAGAGCGGCGAGCTCCTGGCCGACTATCGCTACCGGGTCACGCTCGACGACCAAGTTCTTGGCGAGGGCGCTGTCAACCGCTCCAACCTGAACAGCCCGATCAATCTGGTGGTTGATCTGGCCCAGCTCAAGCTCGACAGCGCCAGCCAGCTCACCCTGCAGCGCGAGGATCAGGCCAGCGGAGCCGGGCGGATGTACTACACCGTGCGCATGCGCTCCTACCAGGATGCCGCCGCCGTGCAGCCGCTCGATCAGGGGCTGGCGCTGGAGCGCGAGTACAGCGCCGTCGATACCGCCACCTTCAGCCCAACCGGCGAGCTGATCACGCAGGCCCAGCTTGGCGATGTGGTGCAGGTGCGCCTGACCCTGAATGTGCCCGAGAATATGCAGTATTTTGTGCTGGAGGATATGCTGCCAGCCGGGCTTGAGGCGCTCGACACCAGCCTGAAAACCGTCAGCAGCGCCGCCCAGGATCCGGCCCTGCGCCCGACTGGTACGGAGCGGCCCGACTGGTGGTACTTCACCCAGACCCAGATCCGCGATAATCGGGTCGCGATTTTCGCCACCGATCTGCCCAAAGGCACCTATCACTACACCTACCTGGCGCGGGCCTCCAGCCTGGGCACCTTCCAGACGCTCCCGGCCACCGCCTACCCGATGTACACCCCCGAGGTGTTTGGGCGCAGCGCGGGCACACGGTTTGTCGTCACTGAGCCGTAATTGGGGATTAGGGATCGGGGATCAGGAGTGCGCCATCCATTCAAACATAGCGCACACAGCCAGGGCCACGCGGAATACGTTCCACGTGGCCCTGGCCGATCCACAGTACCAGCCCCACGCAGTGGGAGCGCTGGCGGCTGGTATACTAAATAGATATTGTTGATGTTCCGCCTGAGAATCGTGCTTGGGCTGACCGATACACGGAGATTACGTCATGGCCTTAGGTTCCACCATGTACACCGCCGATGTCACGCTGGCAGATATGGATCGCGGCGTCTACGAGACCTTCAACGTCCGTCTGGCGCGCCATCCCGCCGAGTCGCTTGAATATCTGGCCTCCCGCCTGATCGCCTACTGTATGGAGTATGAGGAGGGGATTACGTTTGGCAAAGGCCTGGCCGAGGCCGACGAGCCAGCGCTGATGATCCGCGATGACACCGGGCAGACCAAGGTCTGGATTGATGTTGGCGCTCCCGATGCCGATCGGCTGCACAAGGCCAGCAAAGGCGCCGACCGGGTGGCGGTCTACACCCACCGCGATCCGGCGATGTTGCAGCGCAACTACGCGGGCAAACGCATTCACCAGGCCGCCGAGATCGCCCTGTACGCCATCGACCGCAGCCTGATGGACGCGCTGACTGAGCATATCGACCGTCGCACCGCTGTGGCGCTGACGATCACCGAGGGGCTGGTGTACCTGGATATCGCCGGGGTCAATGTTCAGGGATCGATTGTCCGCCACGCAATCGGCTAGGCTCGCAGCTTAGGTGCCGCGCTAGACGAAGTGATATAACAATGGCGCTGAGGTGTGAAAAGCAGTTAAACAAAAAACCGGGCTTGCAAAATTGCAAGCCCGGCTGGTTCGTAAACCAGGGTCAGCGGGCTACCAGCGTGAGCTGGTGCTGCGGGCTGGGCGCTGGCTCTGGAAACAGTTCGAACAATACACAGGCTTGTCGCCACGGGGGACGAACGGTACCTGGGCTTCGCCGCCACACGATGCGCACGTTGCAGTGTGCATTTCGCTTGGCTCACGGCGATAGCCGCCACCGCTGTCGCGGCTGCTCGAACGATCATACCCAGCGCCACCAGTGCTGCTGCTGCGGCCCTGTTTGCGGCTCTGGCGGCAGCTTGAGCACCGAGTGGGTTCGTTATCGAAACCCTTCTGTGCGTAAAATTCTTGCTCGCCGGAAGTAAAGATGAACTCCATGCCACAGTCGCGGCATACTAACGTTTTGTCTGCAAAGCTCATTGCTTGCTGCTCCAATAACTAATAGGGATCGAATTGTTTCGCGGTTGGAGTCAACAGGCACGGGAGAAGGATCAGGGACGCGATCGATCCGAGGCATTGTGAGTCGCCAAACCATTTCAACAACAGATGTATTGTACCATATGATTGGGCATATGCAAGTTAATCGTAATCTTGCCTTTTCCAAAGGCAAAATAAGGAGTGATTATGTCGGTCGCTTTTACGTATTGTTCATTTTGTGGAGTTCAGTACATGGCGGATCATGCCTGGCCACGGGTGTGTGCCAGCTGCGGCAACACCACCTACCGCAATCCGCTGCCAGTCAGTGTGGTGCTGCTGCCGGTCGAGGCAGGTCTGCTGACCGTTCGCCGCGCCATTGAGCCACGCCGGGGCCAGCTGGCCCTGCCCGGCGGTTTCATCAACCACGGCGAGGCCTGGCAGGCCGCCGGGGCCCGCGAGGTGTTCGAGGAAACTGGCATCGTTATCGATCCAGCCACGATTCAGGATTTCGCGGTGCGTAGCGCCCCCGATGGGACCGTGCTGATCTTTGGGCTGGCTGCGCCGCTGCGGGCCAGCGATCTGCCCAGGTTTGTGCCGAATGAGGAGACTAGCGAGCTTGTCGTGATCCAGCAGGCAACCCCGCTGGCCTTTCCCCTGCACACCACTGTGGCAGGCGATTACTTTACCCGTCAGGGAGCTGCGCGATGAAGATTCGCCGCGCCACGCCAGCCGATGCGGCGGGACTGGCCCTAGTGCATCTGAACACATGGCTCTCCACCTATCGTGGGCTGGTGCCGGACACGTATCTGGATTCGCTGTCGTTTGAGGCCTATTTGGCGCGCTGGCAAAAGCGCCTGGAGCTTGATGACACGCTGGTATTTGTCGCCGAGGTTGATCAGGAGGTGGTGGGGTTTGCCTCGGGCGGGCCGGAGCGCACTGGCGATTTCCCAACCCTGACCAGCGAGGTCTACGCGCTGTATGTGCTGGCCGCCCACCAGGGCGGTGGGATCGGCCGTGCGCTGGTGCAGACGCTGGCCCGTGAGTTTGCGCCAGCCCACAGCGGCCTGCTGATCTGGGTGCTTAAGGGCAACCCCGCCCAGAAGTTTTATCAGGCCATTGGTGGTGTCTACGTCGCTGAGAAGGCGCTGGAGATCGGGAGCGCCCAGCTGACCGAGGTCGCCTACGGCTGGCCGGATCTGGCCCGGCTGAACGAGGAGGAGTCGCGCTAGCTCGGCGCCGCGACAGGTCCGCCAGCCCCAGGCGGGTTTGCCCACGCCCCAGACCACCCGGCGGGTCGGATACCCGCCGATCGAGTGGCCTGAACCAGGTTGCGCAGCGCCAGCAGGCCTGTGCTGGCTGAGCCAAACACGGCCGATCTCCGCCCATGATCTGCCAGGGTTATTCCTGCGGAGGCGTTTCGGCTGTGTCTTCCTGCGCCCGAATGGCGGCGGTGTACTCGGGGTGCTGAACAAACGTGCCATCCTGGAGGATCTCGCGATCCCACGGGTTGACGATCAGGGCATCGGAGAGCAGGCCAATGTAGTCTGGCCGGGGTGTCGCCCAGGAGTGGGCATACAGCGCCGCCGTTCGCACATCGGAGGCGCCCATCTGGCGCACCGCTTCCGCCGCCGCCAGCAGGGTCTGGCCTGAGTCGGCCATCTCATCGACAATTAGAACATGGCGGTTGCGCACTTTATCGGGCGGCCTGACCAGCCACGTCGGCGCGCGTCGGACCACCTGATCTTCAAAGCGCCGGGTTAGCCGAATCGGGTACAGCTCACGCCGCATCGCATACGAGAGCAGCGTTGCCGGAAAGAGGCCGCCCCGAGCGATGCCCAGAATCAGCTCCACATTCCACGGCGCGATCTGGGTCGCCAAATCACGGGTCAATGTCTCAAATCGCTCCCAGTTTATCCGGTCAACTCCCCGCCGCTCGCGGTACTCGTATGACGACATTGTTCTCCTCCAAAACGATCAAAGGCCAAAAATCAACCAATGCGGTTTGATTTTTGGCCTTTGATCAGGCTAGTCTACGCTACGGTCACATCTTCACATAGGTACACATCCTGGATGGCCTCAAGCAGCGCGGCGCCTTCGTGCATCGGGCGCTGGAAGGCTTTGCGGCCTGAGATCAGCCCGGCGCCACCGCCACGCTTGTTGATCACGGCGGTGCGGACGGCTTCCGCCAGGTCGCTTTCGCCGCTGGAGGCCCCGCCTGAGTTGATCAGGCTGACACGTCCCATAAAGCAGTTGGCGACCTGATAGCGCACCAGATCGATCGGGTGATCGGTGCTGAGCTCGCTATAGACGCGCTGGTCGGTCTTGCCGTAGGGATTTTCTTTCGAGGCGATCGCATTGTAGCCGCCGTTGTTTTCCGGCAGCTTCTGCTTGATGATGTCGGCCTCAATCGTTACGCCGAGGTGGTTGGCCTGGCCGGTCAGGTCGGCCGAGACGTGGTAGTCGGCGGTGGCGGTTTTGAACGCCGGGTTGCGCAGGTAGCACCACAGAATCGTCGCCATCCCCAGCTGGTGGGCCATCTCAAACGCCTGGGCTACCTCAACGATCTGGCGCGCCGACTCGGCCGAGCCGAAGTAGATGGTTGCGCCAACCGCCGCCGCACCCATATCGCGGGCCTGCTTGAGCGTGCCAAACATAATCTGGTCGAACTTATTGGGGTACGACAAAAATTCGTTGTGATTGATCTTGACGATCAGGGGGATTTTGTGGGCATACTTGCGGGCCACGACGCCCAGGACGCCGTAGGTCGAGGCAACCGCGTTGCAGCCGCCCTCGATTGCCAGCTTGACGATGTTTTCGGGGTCGAAGTAGATCGGGTTGGGGGCAAATGATGCGCCCGCCGAGTGTTCGATGCCTTGATCGACTGGCAGGATCGAGACGTAGCCGGTGTTGGCGAGCCGGCCGTTGCCGTACAGCGACTGGAGATTGCGCAATACCGGGATATTGCGGTCCGAATGTGCCCAGACCCGATCGATAAAATCCGGCCCAGGGACTTGAATGAGGTCTTTGGTAATAGTCTGCGTTTGATGTTCCAGAAGGGATGCAGCGTCATCGCCGAGCAATTTCGCGATGCGGTCAATCATACAAAAGCCTCCTACGTGAGAAAACACACAGGCCCCATTATACACAATCATCGCTGGCAGTGGGCGGCGGCGCTCAGCTTTCGGCGCAGGTGGGGCTGGATCGACGGCCTGATTCGCGCTGGCCCAGACGCCGCTCTGCTATAATTTTTCGCTATCTGCAAGGAGCGGCCCAACCGATGCCCAGCAAATCCACTCCAATCCTGGCCTACCGGCCTACGATCGCGCTGCTGCTCGCGGCGTGCTTGGCTCCACCTTCAGCTGGTGGGATCTGCTGGCCTACGCGGTGGGGATTGCGGCGATCGCGCCGCTCGATCGCTGGCTCACCGCGCAGTCCGGCTCCGCTGGCTGAGCCAACGCGGTCAATTCAGGCTGAGCTTGTCGAAATAGACATCATCGGGTATCTTTCTCAGTGGCGCAGCGCCATGTGCGCGATGTGCTTTTCTGCTGACACTTCTAAAACCGTGTGAGGAATGCAATGGCCGAGATTATGGCACAGGTTCAGATCTGGATTGAAGCGATTATTACTAGCATTGGCTATGGCGGGATTGCGCTCGTCATGTTTGCCGAAAATCTGTTTCCCCCAATCCCTTCTGAGCTGGTGATGCCGTTTGCTGGATTTATTGTGGCGAAGGGCGAGATGAACGTGGTTGCGGTGATCGTCGCCGGAACCCTTGGCGCGGTTATGGGCGCGCTGGCGCTGTACTACATTGGGATGTGGGCCGACGAAGTGATTGTGCGCCGCTTTGTGCGCCGCTACGGCCGCTTCTTCATGATCAGCGAGCACGACCTGGACCGCACCCTGAATTTTTTCAATAACCACGGCCAGAAAATGGTCTTTTTCGGCCGCCTGATCCCGCTTGTCCGCTCGCTGATCTCGGTGCCGGCCGGGATGAACCGCATGCCGCTGGGCCGCTTTCTGGCCTGGACAATCCTCGGCTCGTTGATCTGGAACAGCATCCTGACCTATGCCGGGATTGTGCTGGGCGCGAACTGGGAAAATGTGCTGGGGATTGTCGATCGCTATGAGAAGATCGCTCTCGGTCTGATTTTCCTCGGTGTGCTCTACTTTGTCTGGTCGCGGGTGCTGAAGTGGCGCAAAGACAAGGCCGAGGCCGCTGGCGCTACCAAATAGGTTTCGGGATTGATTCAACAGCTAATCACGCGTATCATCACGGTGCAAAAATGTACCGTGATGATTTTTTTAGCGCTGTGAGGGTCGTCGAATGAACGTACATGTTGAGCAGGAGGCAATTCTCGATTTGCTGCGCGAGACGCGGGCGGTCGCGCTGGCCGCCGTGGCCAGCCTGGATCTGAGCGTCGTGGCCGCGTCCAATCGGCGGGGCAGCGAGATCCTGGCCGAGCTGGCCAACCGTGAGGCCGCGACGGCCAGCGCCCTCGCCGCCCATCTGGCTGGGGCCGTCGATCCAGGCGCGGTCGCGGATTATGCTCCGCCAAGCCCGGCCACGCCTGCACCGGAGCTGCTTGACCTGTGGCAGCGCCAGCGCGAGCAGCTCCAGGAGACGATTGCCGGGCTGGCCTGGGTTGACTACCATCGGCGGCTGCAGGTCGCTGGCGGGGCGCTGTTTATCGGCGAGATCGTCAAGCGGCTGATTGGCCACGAACAGTTCCAGGTGCGGGCGCTGCTGGCCGCCGCCGGGCTGGCGCAGCCGTTCGATGGCAGCGCCGATCAGTAGCTTGTGTTTTCAGGCAAGATGTATATACTTAAAGTATATATATGGAGGTTCTGCGCAATGGATATCGCTAAAATATTCCAAAATGGCCAGAGTCAGGCGATTCGGCTGCCCAAAGCCTACCGTTTCGACGGCAGCCAGGTGTTTGTCAAACGGATTGGCAACGCCGTCGTGCTGCTGCCTGAGCAGCACTCGTGGCAAACCCTCTTCGACAGCCTGGATCAATTCTCGGCGGATTTTATGGACGAGCGCGAGCAGCCAGCCCTGCAAGAGCGCGAGCCAGCTTTTGAATGAGATACCTGCTTGACACCAACATCTGCATCTACCTGATCAAACAAAAACCCCCGGAAATCCTGCAAAAATTCACCCAGTACACCCTCGACGATCTGGCGATCTCGACGATTAGCGTGGCCGAGCTACAGTTTGGCGTGCAAAAAAGCCAGTATCCAGCCCAGAACCACGCGGCGCTGGAGCAATTTCTGCTGCCGCTGAACATTCTCGATTTCGACTACGCGGCCGCGATCGTCTATGGGCGGATTCGGGCGCTGCTGGAGCGCCAGGGCCTGCCGATTGGCGCGATGGACCTGCTGATTGCGGCCCAGGCGCTGAGCACAAACCTGACCATTATCACCAATAACACCCGTGAGTTTGACCGCGTGCCAGGGCTGCAGGTCAGCAACTGGCTGGCCGAGTGATCGGGCGACGTTCGACAAACCATGGCGGTCTCTGCTATTATGCGTAAATATAGATACTAACATCTCTCTGCGGAGGCAGCGTTTTATGTCAGATTTACGGCCCTGGTCGCCGACAACATTATTGGAGATGCGCTTCATCTCCGACGCCCAAATCTCGCCCGATGGCAGCCGCATTGCGTTTGTCGAAAGCTGGATCGAAGAAATTGCCAGCCAAGATGGCATCCGGCGGCCTGGCTATCGCTCAGCGATTTTCGTGGTGGACTGCGATGCTGGCACGGCCCAGCGGCTGACCTACAGCGTCAAGGGCCGCGACGCCGCCCCGCGCTGGTCGCCCGACGGCAGCAAACTGGCCTTTCTCTCCACCCGCGACGACGACACATTCCAGCTCTTTCTGCTGGATCTGGTCTGCGGCGGCGAGGCCGAGCAGCTGACCCACCTGGGCTACGGCGTGGCCGAGGCCAACTGGCGGCCGGATAGCGGTGCGCTGGCGTTTATCTCACGCGGCGACAAAGATAAAGAGTATCGCCGGGTCGAACAGCTCCGCGACGAGAAGATCATCGAGCGGCTGCCGTTTAAGTTCGACGGCGTGGGCTTCCTGCAGCCGGAGTACGCCCAGCTGTGGCTGATCGAGCTTGGCGCCAAGCCGCTGCAGCTCTCGTTCGCCGAGTTCGACCACTCCGACCCGACCTGGTCGGCGGATGGCCGTGAGATTGCGTTTATCACCGTCTCACGGGCCGAGCTTGAGCACACCCGCCAGGCCGATATCTACCTGTTTGATGTCGAGACCGGCACCTCGCGCTGTCTGACCAGCGCCCTTGGCCCGGCCTACCACCCGACCTGGTCGCCCGACGGCCAGCAGATCGCCTACATCGGCCACGATCAGCACACCGGGAACGCCTCGAACGAGGCGCTGTGGTGCGTCAGCAAGGCCGGCGGCGACCCACGGCTGCTGTCGAAGGGCTTTGAGTATGGGCTGGAGAACAGCGTCATCACCGATGTGCGCTTCGGCCGCTTTCCGTATCGCCCAATCTGGCGCGACAACGGGATTTATTTCATCGCCACCCGCGCCGCCCGCAGCCGCGCCTACCGCTACAACACCGACACAACCATCAGCGAGCTGACCCCGGAGAACACGCCCAGCATCTCGGGCTACAGCCAGTCGCTCAACCGCCGGACAGCCTTCACCGCCGGGACCGACACCCAGCCCGAGGCGGTGTATCTGGGCGAGGCCGATGGCACGACGCGGCTGCTCTACGACCCGAACGCGGCGCTGATGACGCAGATGCAAACGATCACGCCTGAGCGGGTGACCTTCAAAGGCGCCGATGACCTGCCGCTCGAAGGCTGGGTGATGAAGCCGGCCAATTTCGATCCGGCCAAAAAGTACCCGCTGCTGCTCTACATTCACGGCGGGCCGCACGCCGCCTACGGCCACAACTTTATGCACGAGTTTCAGGTGCTGGCGGCGGCGGGCCTGGCGGTCTGGTACGTCAATCCGCGTGGCGGCACCGGCTATGGCCAGGAGTTTCGGGCGCTGGTACGCCAGGACTTCGGCGGCAACGACTACCAGGATCTGCTGTGCGCGACCGATCTGGCGGTCAGCTGGGACTGGGTCGATCCCAGCAAGCTGGGCGTGCTCGGCGGCTCGTATGGCGGCTTTATGACCAACTGGATCATCAGCCACACCGATCGGTTTGCGGCCGCCAACACCCAGCGCTGTATCTCCAACCTGACCAGCTTCTATGGCACCTCCGACATCGGGCCATACTTTGGCGAGGACGAGTTTGGCGGCAAGCCCTGGGCCGATATCAGCGTGTTTGTCGAGCGCTCGCCAATTCGTTATGTCGACAAGATCAACACCCCACTGCTGATCATCCACGCCGACGAGGATCACCGCTGCCCGGTCGAGCAGGCCGAGCAGCTCTACACCGCGCTAAAAGTGCTGGAGAAGCCGGTGCGCTTCGTGCGCTTCCCCCGCGAGGGCCACGAGCTCTCGCGCAGCGGCGAGCCGCTCCACCGCATCGCCCGAATGGAATACATTCTGGACTGGTTCGGCCACTATCTCCAGGGCAAAGCGGCCACCTCCGCCGACGATTTTCGGCGCACCGTCGCCGGGAGCTGGCATGCGGAGAAGTAGCAGCTAGTTGTCAGTAGCTAGCAGCTCGTCGGGTTTTTAATGACCTAAAATCACTAGCTACTAGCTGCTAGCTACTAGCTACTATATGACCTAAAATCACTAGCTACTAGCTGCTCGCTACTAGCTACTACCCCCCAGGAGACACAATGGCTCTGGCAATTGCAGTTCACGGCGGCGCAGGCGATATCCCGGAGGCGCTGCGCCCCGACCATGCCGCCGGGATTCAGGCGGCGCTGGAGGCGGGCAAGGCGGTGCTGCTGGCAGGCGGATCGGCGCTGGAGGCGGTGATCGCCGCCACTGTGGTGCTGGAAGATCTGCCGGCCTTCAACGCGGGCTACGGCAGCGTGCTCAACGCCGCCGGGACGATCGAGAACGACGCCGGGCTGATGGACGGCGCGACGCTCGACATCGGCGCGGTTGGGGCCGTGCAGGGGATTAAAAACCCGATTCGCGCCGCCGCCGCCGTGCTGGCCACCCCGCATATTCTGTTCGCCAAAAGCGACGGCGAGCGGGTGGCCCGCGCCGCCGGGGTGGAGTTTGTCGATCCGCAGAGCCTGATCACGCCCAGGCGACGGGCCCAGTGGGAGAGCGGCGACATGGATTTCAAGGTCGACTCCGGCCAGGCCGCCGCTGAGACGATCTCCGATACGGTTGGCGCAGTTGCGCTCGACAATGCCGGCAACGTCGCGGCGGCAACCTCGACCGGCGGCATGAGCGGCAAACCGCTGGGCCGGATTGGCGACTCGCCACTGCCGGGCGGCGGCTTCTACGCCGACAACAGCGCCGGGGCCTGCTCAACCACCGGCTGGGGCGAGGCGATGGCGCGGGTGCTGCTGGCCCGCCGGGCCGTCGAGGGTCTGGAGCTTGGCCTGACGCCCCAGGAGGCCGCCGAGCGGGCGGTGCGTGCGCTGGGCGACCGCATCGAGGGCGGCGAGGGCGGGCTGATTCTGGTCGGCGCCGATGGCCGGATTGGCGCCAGCTTCAACTCGCAGCGCATGACCCACGCCACCTGGAACAGCCTCGACAACGCCGACCAGATCAGCGCCTGAGGATGATTCTGGCCCTAAAAACCACAACGCGCCCCGCCAAATCTATGGCGGGGCGCGTTGGGCTGTGCGGCTGAGTGCGGCTACAGCAGAAACATGGCGATGATAAACATACTAATCACGCCGCCGATGGCGACCCCAAGCATCAGCGCTGAGGCAATTCCAAAAACCCGGCGAAACGAAACATGACTTGTTTTCACAAAAACGGCTCCTAGGGTAGAGAGTTCGTTGGGCCTAGCATACCATACTGTGGCGGCGCGGTGGCTCAAAATTCAGTGATGGCGGGCTGAGAAGCGCCAAACTCATCAACTTTTCATCCTGGCCAGCCCAGCCAACCAGTTAACGCGGCCGGGCAGATGTTTGTTCCAGGCTAGCCAACGAGCCATGATCGACGTGATCATGGCCCGTTGGCGCTGCAGATTGGACACGTCAGATCAGCCCACGGCCCTTTAGCTCCAGATATTTGTTGATCACTGAAATGGTCAGCTTGTTGGCGGGCACATCGATCGTGTAGACCCCGGCCTGGCTGAGCGTATCCAGCACCACCCGCCGCTCGTCCAGCACCATCTCAGCGACGGCGCGCTCGTAGACATCGTGCGAGGCGCTGGCCGACTTACCGACGTAGGCCACCACGTTCGGGTCGCTCATCACCACACAGACCGGCAGGTGGGTTTTGGCCAGCCGGGCCAGATGGCTGATCAGGGGCCGGGCCGCATCGAGCGTGCTCAGGTCGGTGAACACCACCACCAGCGAGCGGCGCTTGTTCTTCAGGCCGAGATACGAAAAAGCCCGGCCGTAGTCCGACTCGACCGGCTGCGAGGGCAGATTGTAGAGCTGCTCCAGCATCTGGTAGAACTGGCCCTTGCCGCGGCGCGGCTGCAGATAGCGCCCGACGTGGTCGGCAAACGACAGCATCCCGATGTGGTCGCCCTTGAGCATCGCGACATACGACAGCATCAGGGCGGCGTTGATCGCATAGTCGAGCTTGGCGATATCGCCAATCGGTGGCCGCATCAGCCGCCCGGTATCCAGCACCGTGACCACATATTGCGAGCGCTCGGTCTCATACTCGGCGGAGATCAGCTTGTTGCGCCGGGCCGAGGCCTTCCAGTTGATCGAGCGAAACTCATCGTCGGGGGTGTACTCGCGCAGGCGCTCGAACTCGGTGCCCGAGCCGAAGACCTTGGCGGTGCGCAGGCCCAGCTCGAACAGCATCCCCTTGCGGGCCAGCATATCGTATTTGCGCACATCGAGCACATTCGGATAGACCTTGACCACCTCATCGAAGGGCACGGCGGTCTGGCGCTGAAAGGTGCCCAGCGCGCTGCCATAGCGCAGGTTGATATTGCCAAAGCGATAGTCGCCCCGCTGGGTTGGCCGCACGTGGTACGCGACCTCGCCAACCTCGTCAGGGGCCAGCTTGATCTGCAAAAACACCGTATCGGTGGGGAACTGCAGCGGGAACTCGTCGCGGATCGCGATATCAAGCGTCCGCGCACTGCCATTGTGCAGCGCCAGGGTGATTTTATTGTGCGCCCCCAGCGAGAGCTTCGACTCGTTGATCCGGGCGACCTCAATCGTGGCGGGCTTGGGCGTGATCCGCCAGTCGTAGGCCACCAGGCCCGCCACCAGCAGCGCATACAAAAACACCACCAGCCACAGCCGATCATTCGATGCGGCGGCGACCACAGGCGCCAGGCCGAGCAGCAGCAGCCCCAGCAAGCGACGCGATGGAATCATCAGCGTGGAACCTCAACCCGCGCCAAAATGCGGGTCATGGCGGTATCGGCGTTGAGCCCTTCGATCTCGGCCTCGGGCTTGAGGATGATCCGATGGCGGTAGACCGGCCGGACCAGCGACTTGACATCATCGGGGACCACATAGTCGCGGCCCTGCATTGCCGCGTAGGTCTTGGCGGTGGTCAGCAGCGCAATCGAGGCACGCGGCGAGCCGCCGAGGAGCAGGTCGGGGGAGCGGCGGGACTCTTGGGCGATCAAGTTGATGTAGGCGATAATCCCATCCTCCACCCGCAGATTGCCGATCTCCTCTTTGCACTTCACAATCGTCTCCGGGGTGATCGAGGGCTGCAGATTGGCCGAGGCCAGATTGCGGGCGCTGAAGCCGGTGTTGTAGCGGCGCAGCACCTCGTGCTCGGCCTCGGGAGCGCTGTAGCCAATCAGCACTTTAAACAAAAAGCGGTCGAGCTGGGCCTCGGGGAGCGGGTAGGTGCCCTCGTACTCCATCGGGTTTTGGGTGGCGATGACGAAAAAGGGCGCCGCCAGCGGCAGCGAATCGCCATCGATGGTGACCTGAAACTCCTCCATCGCCTCCAGCAGCGCGGCCTGGGTTTTGGCCGGCGCCCGGTTGATCTCATCGCCGAGCAGAATCTGGGTGAAGATCGGGCCTTTGCGCAGCCGAAACTCGCCCGAGTTCATCTCATAGACGGTCGTGCCGATTACGTCCGACGGCATCAGGTCGGGGGTAAACTGCACCCGCTTGAACTCGGCCTGCACCAGATACGACAGGGTTTTCGCCATCAAGGTTTTAGCGGTTCCCGGCACGCCTTCCAGCAACACATGGCCACCACTCAGCAGCGCCACCACCAACTGCGTCCACGCCTCATCCTGGCCGACCAGCACTTTGGCTGACTCGCGGCGCATATATTCGGCCACCTGTTGTACGAGCATGGTTCCTCCCAAAAAAATTTCTAGCTCAATAATTTATAAATACTATACTCAGATCTTTTTCTTAACAGTAGGAAAGAATCCTTTGGCATAAATTGTCTCAAGTTTCATTCCCGGCAAAATCCCGGCTTCTCTGAGAGGGCGATTATCTTTGTCCAAACCTACTCTGTTGGCCCATAATTTTCCAGCCTCCGTAAATGTGTAGCCACCGTTGACATCACGGAGAACCCAGATTTTATTATAAGAATGAGGATCAACGTGATCTTTGAGGCTATGATAAATAGCATCGAGTAGTTTATTGACTTTAGCGAATTGTTTATATGATATATCTATAATCGCATCTTGACCTGTGATAGGTTTCGTAGTAATAAATAAATGTCCATTTTCTTCTTGTCTTTGCTCTAGCTCCTCTTTAATGAGTTTTATACTTTGTTGTCTTGATAGAATCTCTTGCTCGATATGATATGGAAGATTATTTTCACCAAATCTCGCCGCTTGATTATGATGAAATCCAAGTGCTCGTGTATGTTCATTAATAAGTAAGTGTAGAGAGTCTTCGGTTAAGTATGTATATGAGTCTGTCATTATATCTCTCCATAAATCGTAGCGTGAAGCGCTGGCACTCCGTTGGCTGAGCCTGTCGAAGCCCAGGGTTTTGGCTTCGACAGGTTCAGCCAACGGGGACAATCCAAGCCTGACGAACCCCTAGCGCTGCTGCTCAAACTCGACGGCAAACTCGTCGGCGGCATTGACCAGGCGCAGCAGGCTTTCCTCCGAGGGCCGGGAGGCGCTCAGCGCGGTCAGCAGACCGAGCAGCCGCGGCGCATCGACGGTGGTGAAGCGGCTGATCTCGCGCACATACTGCTCATCGGCCAGGCGCGGATTGAAGCCGTAGGGCTTGGCGATCCGGCGTTTGAAGGCCGTCTTGTAGTGGCCCAGGATATAGCCAGTCTGGCGGCCGCGCTGAAACAGCCCGGCCATGGACTGAACATACTCGGCGCTGGAGCGGCGGGCAACTTCCATGCGGGTTGGCACAATCGAGCCAAAGCGCCGCCCGGTCAGCAGCGCCCACAGGCCCACCACCAGCGCCACATACACAATCCCAGCCACCAGCGGCGAGAGAATCACCGGCTTGCGGGCAACTTTCGGCGGCAGCGCCCGGCCGTGATGAATCTCATCAAACAGAATAGTCCCACCCTCGGGCACGCGGCCGAGCAGGTTTTGCAGCAGCCTGGCGTTGTTCTCGTCGCGCAGCCCCTGGTTGGTGATGACCTCCAGCGCCGACACGAAATAGACCATGCCGCGGCCCTCGGCAATCGCCAGCACCGTTGGCTCGTCCTCGGTTCCGGCCAGCACCGCAACATCGCGGCGGGTGGTGGCCATAAATGGGGTCGCTTCTTCGAACTTCAGCCCGGCGACTGGCGGGTTGCCCAGCGGCTGATTGAGGCCGATATCACCCTGAACGGTAGCATCAGCCATCACGATGTCGAGCGCGCGGTGCAGGCCATTTTCGCCATTGTCAACCACAATCAGGGTGCTGCCGGTGTCGCGCACCCACTCCAGAACGGTATCGGTCTCGCCGGCCTGAAAAAACACGCTGGGGGCCAGAATCAGCAGCGCCTCCTGCTCGGGCGTGAATTGCCACTCGACATACTCCATCCGCTCAACATCGTAGTTAAGCGCGATGAGCCAGCGCTCGAGCGCCGCGCCGCCATCCTCATCGGTGTTGTAGACCGAGCCAGGTACGCCCAGGCTGGGCAGATCATCGACCAGCGAGCCGAGCCAGAGCACGCCGACAATAATTAAGCCAACCATCAAAAACGGCCAGATCCGACGCATCAGCGACCCTCCCGCAAGGCCGTCACCTGCTGGCGAAAGGCATCAAAGGCGGTCTGGTCGATCTCGGCGAAGCCATACCAGACCTGATCAAACGTTTGCACAACCGGGGTGAGCCGCGTCCGCAGCGGCGAGCCGCTCGGCACCGCCTCCAGCACCTCGCGGTTGGTCAGGGTGCGGTCGTAGCGCAGCACCCCGCGCTCCTCCAGCCACAGCAGCGTGGAAAGGTAGAGATAGCGCACACCTTTGCGAAAATCACCCTCAACTGCAACCTCATCGGCGCGCTGGATCGCCTTGCCGCTGCTGAGGGTGCGCTCTTCGTGTTCGGCCGTATTGACCGCTGGGCGGCGCACACCGCGGGCCATGCCGTTGCGAATGGTGATAATGACGTAGCCAATCACGCCGGTGACCACAATCACCGCCAGCACCGTCAGACATCCGGTGACAAAATTATTCGCCCCGAAGAAAAACTCCCAAAAGCCCCAGGATGGGGCTGAAGGCGGCTCCGGGGGGGCCTGTTCGGCAAATGGCGGGGCAGCGAGGATGGTTTTGAGGGCCTCCTGATCGGCGGGAGCGCTGGTGCGGGCCAGCGTCAGCACTTCCACCTGGGCGCCCAGGCGCTCGCGGATGGCCCGGATATTCGGGGCGCTTTTGGCCAACTCGTCGGCCAGCCACTGATTGTTGACCGGCAGCGCGCTGCCATCGGCGGTCGCCACCGACTTCAGCGCCGTGAGTTTAGTCGCCGCCTCGCGCAGACCAATCTCATCATTGCGCTGAGCCGCCGCAAACGCCTCACGGACAAGCTGGGCATACTCATCCAGGGTCAGATCGGGGGCCTGGGCCATGGTGGCGGCCGGCCATGCGACGAGCAGCGCAAGCAATACGACAATTAAACGACGAAAAAAACCCATCACCATCCCTCTACGAAAGTATGCAGCTCCGTGGGCTAAGCGCAATCGCGAGCGCCGATCGACACCTGGCGATTCCTTTTACTGATAGGGCGTGTAGGTTGGATACGGGGGCGGCGGCGGTGGCAGCGTCGCCCGGCGCTGGTGATCGTAGTACAGCAGCGTGAAGCCGATGTACGACAGTGGCGTGGTCAGCAGGCCCAGCACCGTCGACAAGCCCTGGGTGAAGGCGAGGGTCAGACCTGATGTGCTCCCGGCGATCGCTCCCATAGAACCTGCCAGCAGCGACGTGATCAGCGAGCTCAGCAGCCCAACGACCAGCACAAACAGCAGCCACCCCCCGAACATGCGCCAGAACGAGTTACGGGTAAGCTCCCACGAGCGGCCCATTGCGGTGAAAACATTGACGTCCTCGGCCACAATCACCTGCGGCACCAGCAGCAGGCGCAGGTACAGAAAGAGCACCACGCCAATCCACATGAAAAGCCCAAGACACGGGATCAGCACGAGGATCAGCAGCGCAAAGAAGGTGAATCCGGCCAGCAGCGCCCAGGAGAACAGGGCTGGCAAGTGGCGCAGAGCCACCTGGACCGAGCGGCCCCAGTAGGGTTCGCCGGAGCCATAGGCATCACCGACCGCCACCACCGAGGCGCCCATCGCCAGCGTGCGGAAGATAAACGACTGGATAAAGAAAATCACCAGGCTCCACACCAGCAGCTGGGCAATCGCATCGACGGGCAAGCCCCAGGGAAACGAGTTGATAAACGTCGTGTCCTGGCCGCCACTTTCTTCAAAGCGGCGGGTAAACTCGGCGACGATGGCCTCGATCTGAACCTGGCTTCGCCCAACGACGCCAGTTGCCTGGAGCACGACGGATAACAGTAGCTGAGGAATCACCTGTAGGGCGGCCAGACCCATAAAGAGGGTCGAGTGGCGGCGAAACAGGCGAATTGTTTCATTCCAGATTGCGCCGATTGACATGACTGGTGAGCCAGGTTGGCCATAGGTGGGCGGCGGTGGTGAATACACGGAAATCCTCGCTACAAACGCTCAGAGTATCGATTTCTGCTCGAATTATAGCAGAGAACCCCGGCGACGGGATGATAGAATGGCAGGATCAGAGCGACCAGCTGTTAGGCTCTGGGTTCGAGCACAGCCTGGCGCAAATCCAAGGCCGCTTCGCTGGACAGCCGGTACTGCGCGTGGCGAGCGGGGTTGGGCTGGCGGGTGATCGTCGCCGTTGGCTGGGCGGGCACGCTGTGGCCGAGCGCCTCAAGCGCAAATACCGCCGCGCCACGGGCGGTGGCCTCTGCCGCTGCGCCAATCACCAATGGCCGCCCAAGGGCATCACACACCAGCTGCTGCCAGACCGGCGAGCGCTCAATCGCCCCGCCGCTGGCAAAGATCTGGTGTTCGACTGGCAGCAGCGGCAGCAGACAGGTGTGCAGCGTCGCAAAGGAGTAGGCGACCGCCTCCAGAATGGCCTGGATGATCTGGATTGGGGTGGTGTGCAGGGTCATGCCGCTGATGGTGGCGCGGGCGTAGTCGGCGTAGCCCGGTGAGCGCTCGCCAGCCCAGTACGGCAGCACTGTCAGGCCATGCTGGGCCGCTGGCATTACCGCCAGCGCCTGCTCGACAGCGTCGCGATCGGGCAGATTGAGCGTATCGTGCGCCCACTGGAGCAGATTGCCGCCGTTGCTGAGCGCCCCGCCAACCAGCTCCCGCCCGGCGTCGACGCGGTAGCACCACAGCCCCGCCGGGATCGGGCTGCCGACCGCAGTGAC
>DAOTUS010000588.1:0-1924 GCA_034437415.1 Herpetosiphonaceae bacterium | reverse complement strand
GGGTCGAACATTTCTGCGCTGGTTTGTCCGTCTCGTCGGCGCATACCAGCGGCTCAAGAGTGTAAAAACCCCTTTTTTGCAGGATTATTGCGCTACGAGAGACTTTTCAGACAGCTTCTTAGATTGGTGTAACCCACTGTTCTGGCCGATCCACAAAACCGCAGCTACTGCCGATTAGCGACCGAAACGGGCTACCGCAAGGTCATGGACGGCCGTAGACACAAACGGCGCGGCCAGCTTGTTCAGACCGCGATTCTGCCACGAGAAGCTCACCAGCGAGGTCGGGTTCGGGCGAACCTTCGCGTTCGCTGGAGGGCCAACGGTGATCGAGGCATCGAAATCGTAGGAGCGGGCCAGCGAGGCCAGGGACAGATCGCCCAGATCCTCGTCGGTGGTCGCAATCAGCAGCTGGCTCTGGTAGATGTAGTTCTTCTCCTGGCCGATCCACAGGTCGAGCTTGAGCAGATCGCCCATCGGGTCATCCTGGATCTAGATCTGATACTGGTCGGTGGGGACACCGGCGACATTCACGGCGCCGATCCTGGTCACGGGGAAGGGCAGGTTGGCTTCGGCGGGAGTATCGCCACTGGGTGGCACAATCGGCACTGCGGCATCTTCAATGTACCACTGTGGGTCGGCGTCTTCGCGGGTGTACATCGTGCCATCGTAGACCACGATCTCCAAGGTCGACTCTTCCAACCCAAACATCGGCACCGTTCTGAGGACAAAGTGCATCCGGTTGTTAGACTCCATCGCGCCGCGCCCAACGATGAAGGGCATGTCGTTGATGGTCAGCAGCTGCTCAAACCGCGAGGAGGTGTAGGCCTTGACTGCCGGCAGGGCATCGACTCGTTCAGCCGCCGCGGCCGGCAACACGACCAGGGCCAGCAGCATTGCCGCCAGCACCATCCGATAGCGTTTTAGCATGAGCTTCCTTTCAATGATTGGGGTAAAAGTGTATCACCCTGTGCTCGTATACGGCAGACGAGGGCAAAAGGTTACGGCAGTGACCTGGCTCCAGGCGTTGCTACCGCCTTGGTTGCAGTAAACACATAACGGATTTGGCTACCTCGACATATTGATGGCAAAGCGCTCCTGGGTTAAGAACTTCGATATATCCTCCAGCTTTAGGCCCGCCAGATCGCAGAGTGCCTCTTGAAACACAAGTGAATAGACGGGCCAGTCAAAAGCCGCGACGCGAAAGCAAAACATCCAGTCACCACGATCAAACTCGTGGCTAGCGTTGACCAGATAGGGCAGATTGTGCAGCACATAGCCCAGCGAGCAGACGGCGTGAAGCTGTTCCTCGACGAGCAGCCGCCGGGCCTCCTGAATACCCAGCGCACACAGATTGAACAGCTGCGCTCCCGCTGGAGGTAGTGCAAGAAGAGAAGAATCGGTGGTTTCGACAAGCTCAGTCTGATAGGGAGCTGACAATGCCTGCAGGCTCTCATCTGGAAGATCAACCATCAGATTCCTGGTCGTCTGGGCCTTGATAATCAGGGGTTGAATAAGGCCCAGGAACGTTTCTGTCTCAGGAAGTTCGCAGCGACAATGCTGGAAGGCGATATAGAGCAGCGGCAGGCAGTTTATGCGCATAGAATGGAGCCTCAGAGCCTCAGAGCGGCCGACATGTTGAACAATCCGTAATCTTCGCGCCATCAGATCTGGCCCAATCCTCAAGCTCCTGGATATGCGCGGCACAAATCTTGGGGTTTGTTGTCGTATTCATGCCATCGCCCAGGTGCCCGCATTTAACTTTATGAAGCATCCATGTCTGATTCCCCGGATTGATGGTGATGCCCTTTAAGAGGGCGTTTAATAACTAGATAATCATAACATCGCTTTTAGATATATTCTTCAATTTGGATTGATAAGGTGGTTGTTTATCGGGATTTGGATACAGTTTATTCAGCATTCGATG
>DAOTUS010000587.1:0-1518 GCA_034437415.1 Herpetosiphonaceae bacterium | reverse complement strand
CCATATATGGCGTCCCTCCCGCGAATACGTGCGCTTTTTGGGTTTCCCGGTCATCGCGCAGGTCGGTGCGAACGCCATACATGGTGTCCATGGGCCTAATCTAACATTGTCAAACTAGTTACTACTAGCTAGTGCTGTCCCAATCGAGCTGTGCGGAATGCCGATGCAGACACGGAGCATGATCCACGAAGGCCACGAAGGTCACGAAGGTCACGGAAGAGCCAGGGTAATTCTGCACTGGATGCGTGATTCTGCACTAGTAAGATAGATTCTTCGTCACCAGCTGCCAGCTGCTAGCTGCTAGCTACCAGCTACTACTCACGGAGCACCACCATGAACAATGTACGTATTTTCGATACCACCCTGCGTGATGGCGAGCAAGCACCCGGCTGCACGATGCACCTGCACGAGAAACTGGATGTGGCCCGCCAGCTGGCGCGGCTGGGCGTTGACATTATCGAGGCCGGGTTTCCGGCGGCCTCGCCCGGCGACTGGGAGGCGGTCAACCAGATCGCCCGCGAGGTTGGCACGCCCGATGGCCCGGTGATCTGCGGCCTGGCTCGCTCGATCAAGGCCGATATTGACGCCTGCTGGACCGCGATCCAGCCTGCCGCTAAAAAGCGCATTCACACGTTTATGTCAACTTCGGATATCCACATCGAGTATCAGCTGCGCTCCACCCGCGAGGCGGTGCTAGCGACCACCCGCGAGATGGTGCGCCACGCCCGCTCGCTGTGCGAGGATATCGAGTTCTCGCCGATGGACGCCAGCCGCTCCGACCCGACCTTTATGTACACGGTGCTGACCGCCGCGATCGAAGAGGGCGCCACGACCCTGAATATCCCCGACACCGTCGGCTACGCCACGCCCGAGGAGTACGGCGCGATGATCGCGGGCATTCTGAAGCACGTCCCCGGCGCGAAAAACGTAGTCATCTCCACCCACTGCCACGACGACCTCGGGCTGGCGGTGGCCAACTCGCTGGCGGGGGTGCAGGCGGGCGCGCGCCAGGTCGAGTGTACGATCAACGGGCTGGGCGAGCGGGCCGGCAACGCCTCGCTGGAAGAGGTCGTGATGGCGCTGCAGACCCGCCAGCAGTTCTACAATCTCACCACCAACATCGACGCGACCCAGCTGACCCCAGCCTCGCGGCTGGTCAGCACCTGCACCAGCGTCAACGTGCCGCCGAACAAAGCGATTGTCGGCGCCAACGCCTTCGCCCACGAGTCGGGCATCCACCAGGACGGCGTGCTAAAAAACCCGCTGACCTACGAGATTATGAGCGCCGAGTCGGTCGGCCAGACCGGCAACGCCCTGGTGCTGGGCAAACACTCCGGCCGCCATGCCTTCCGCCACCGCGTCCACGAGCTGGGCTACGCTTTTGGCGAGACCGAGCTGAATCACCTGTTCACCCGCTTCAAGGAGCTGGCCGACCGCAAAAAATACGTCGATGAGCGCGATATCGAGGCCCTGGTCGCCGACGAGGCCGAGCGGCCCGCCCCGGTCTATGCGCTAGAG
>DAOTUS010000586.1:0-10103 GCA_034437415.1 Herpetosiphonaceae bacterium | reverse complement strand
ACCGAATGATGAGCGGCTGCTGCTGCCATAGCTGTCGCGGCTGCTGCCGTAGCTGCTATCGCGGCCACCGCCGTAGCTGCTATCGCGGCCGCCGCCGTAGCTGCTCTCGCGGCCGCCACCACCAAACGATGAGCGGCTGCCACCTTCGTTGCGCTGGCTTTTCTTGCTCTGACGGCAAGTTGGGCAGCGACGTGGCTCATTGGTGAACCCTTTTTGTGAGTAAAATTCCTGCTCACCTGCTGTAAAGACGAACTCACTTCCGCAATCGACACATTCCAACGTCTTGTCTGTGAAACTCATTGGTTTCCCTTCCAAAAAAGATAAGTGATCGGGTGAATTTGTTTGGTGCCACAGGGATTCTCAAGCCGAGGAGAGCCGATTGCGAGCGGTGCTACCTTAGTCAGATGAGGCTCGGGGGCCAAACTGTTTTCACTGAGCGCAGTATACCATATTCAATCCCGTTGTAAAGCCCTTTTTTGGCCTTATTAGGGGGATTAAAGTGTGGTTTTAGGCCATTTGTTTTACGTAAGATTAGGCTTAATTAATGATGGCGGATTAAACGATGCAAGCTGCTGATTGTAGCGCAGATACACCCGCCGCAGCACGGCCCGTTTGACTCCTAGCTCCCGCGCCCGCTCGGCCAAGGTTTGCTGTCCGGCCAGGATGGGCGCGAGCCAGTCTTCGTTGTAATCGATCGTCTCACGGGACGCGGGGCTGTGCTGCTGCCGGGCCTCTAGCTCGGCCCCAACTTCAACAATTTCGGCATAGTGCAGCGCCGAGTCGTGCTTGACCGCCAGCAGTTTGGCGCACTCCAGCTCGGTGCGGGCCAGCCCCAGGTCGTTGCTGGCCAGCGCAATCCGCGCCAGGCCAATATAGGCCTCCAGCAAGGTCAAAATCGAGTTTTGGCGTTTGGCGATGGCCATGCCCTCGCGGGCGGTGGCGGCGGCCTGGACGAACTCGCCCTGGGCCGCCAGCACGGCGCCCTGGACAATTAAGCTCAGCGCCAGCGCGTCCTTCTGTTCACTGATCTGGGCCGCCTCTAGCGCTTTGTGGGCATACTGCGCCGCCTGTTCGACGTTTGGCTGCGGCCCATACAGGCTCAGTCGAACTAGCTCGACGTAGGTGTCGGTGCGCGAGCGGCCATACGGCTCATCGCCAAGCACCTGCTGGGCCTGCTCCAGCACCGCCACGGCGGTGGGCCAGTCGTGCTGGATCCGCGCCAGCATCGCCCGCATATTGCGGATATCGGCGTTCATTTCGGGGTTGTTGATCTCGTCCAGGATGATCAGCGCTCGGTCGTAGGCTTCCAGCGCTGGGGCAAACTGGCCCATCACCATCAGGCACCAGAGCATGAGGGTGTGGGCGATGCCTTCGTAGTCGCGATTGCCCAGCTCGATGCTGACCTGCAGCGCCTCCCGGACATACTCCAGGGCTGTGGCTGGCTCGCCCCGACGGATGAGCGCGATCGCGTAGTTGGTTTTAAGTAAGGTGGTATACAGCACGTCTCCCGCGGCCGCGGCGCACTCGACGCCACGCCGATGCAGCTGCTCACCACACTCGGTCGCGCCGGTCTCGTTGGCCAGGGTTCCCGCCAGAAACAGGCTGCGGGCCTGGCTGATGCTGGGCTGCTGCTCATCGAAATACGGCAGAGTTTGCGCGAGGATCGATCGGGCGATTGAGATGTGGCCTTGGACATAGTGGATCACCGCCTGCCCGCTCATTCCGTCGCACCAGAGGGTGCTCGCGGGCGGGGCCAGGGCCACCCCTTGCGTGAAATACTCCTGACACGCTTGCATGTTGGAGCGGCGGTACTCAACCCAGCCCAGCCGAATCAGCCGCTCGCTCTCGGCGGTGGGGCTGCCTTCGGTCCACTGCGCCGCCCGGTCGCACATGGCTTTGGTCTCGGCATACATGCCGTGACGATATTCAATCGTCGCTAGGCCAAACAGCGCCGCCAGCCAGTCGGCCTGATCGCCGCCATATTTTTCCAGCGCGCTCAGAACATGCTCAAACGAGCGGCGCGCATCGTCGTCGGCCAGCATTGTCAGGGCGTGGTCGGCGGCCTGCAGGCCATAGCGCACGATCAACGCGCCCTGCTCCGCGCCAGGCTCGCCGTGCAGAAGATGATGCATGACGATCGCCGGGGCCAGGCTGCCATGGCTGATCAGGCTGTCGGCAACGGCGGTGTGGATGCGGGCGCGGCGGGCGCTGAAGAGGTTTTTGTAGATTACTTCCTGGACCAGGGCGCGGGTGATCGCCAGGCCGTCGGCGGTCTCGCGCACCAGCCGGGCGCCAATCAGCTCGCCGAGCGCTTTTTCAATCACGCTCGGGGCCATATGCTCAACCCGCTCGACCAGGCCGATCGGCCAGAAGGGCGTGGCAACGCTTCCAATTTCAAGCACGGCCCGAGCCGCCGGACTGAGTCGTCCAACCCTTGTCTGCACCGCCTCGACAATCGTGCGCGGGATGGTCATCGCGACGGCCCGATCGCCGCTGGGGCTTTCGTTGACATGGCGGGCCAGCTCCGACAGGAAGAAGGGATTGCCATCGCTGCGCTCGATCAGCCGAGCGGCCACGTCGGCGGGCAGATTCGGCGCAATGCTGTTCAGCAGCGTGGTACAGATGGCCGGGCTCAGCGGGTCGAGCTTGATCACTTCGCTGGTGCCGGCGCGGACCGCCTCCTGCCAGTACACCAGCAGCGGGTGGCTGCTATCCACGTCGTCGGGGCGGTAGGTCAGCAGTAGCAGCATGCGCTGGGTGCGAATTCGCCGCATCAGAAAGACCAGAAACTCGAGGGTGTCCTGGTCGGCGCGGTGGGCATCATCGATAAATAGCGCCAGCGGGGCGTGGGCCGCGATCGCCTCGAACACACGGGTGAGGCCCAGAAACAGCATGCTCTGGCTTTCCAGCTGCGGCGGCTCGCTGGCTGGCCGCAGCGCTGGCGGCACGGCTGGCCCCATCAGCTGCATCAGGGCCGCCTCCGCCAGGCTATCCAGGGCCAGCGGCGGGCTCCAGCGCAAGTATTCGCCCAGGCCCTCGATCAGCGACTCGTAGGGCAGGGTGTGGTCGTTGGAGAGCGGCGCACCGGCGATGATAATCCAGTCCTGCTGGTGGAGCTTGGTCAACACGGCCTGAACCAGGCGCAGCTTGCCCATCCCGGCGACGCTGCCAACCCCAACCACCATTCCCCGCCCGGCGGCGACCGTCGCGCCGATCTCCAGAACCTGACCAAGCTCGGCCTCGCGACCAAGTGGCGGCGCCAGACAGGCCGCAAAGGGCAGCGGAATCTGGTAGCGCTGCCGATACGCCTGCAGGCCCCACTCCTGGAGCGGCAGCTGGGCGACGGTGTCGCTCCGACAGGCGGCGGCGATCTGCTCAGTGCTGGGCATTGGGGCGAGGTCAAGCCGCTGGGCCAGCTGATCGCGCAGGGTCTCATAGATGCGGTTGGCGGTGCTGCGCTGACCGGCGCGCTGGGCCAGCAGCATCAGCCGCACCGCCGCGGCCTCGTGGGTTGGGTCGTAGCCAAGCAGCTGGTGCAGCGGGGCCTCAGCGGCCTGCTGGTCGTGGCGAACCAGCTGATCGGCGTAGGCGATGGCCAGCTGGGCGAACTGCTGAGCCAGCTGCTCGCGGCGGCCCAGCGTCCACAGCTCGTACTCGTCATCGGGCAGGAGCGGGCCGCGATAGAGCGCTAAAACATCGCGGTAGCGCCCGCTCTCGACCGGCCGGCCCTGCAGCTCCTGGGCCTGGCGCTCGAACTCCAGCACATCGACCCAGGCGTTCGGCGGCAGGGTCAGGATCACCTGCTCGGCCGAGAGGGTGATATCGACCAGCTGCGCGGGCAGTTCTTCCCAGAGCTTGCGGAGATGATGGATGGTGACGTGAAGATTATTGCCGGGATTGGGGTGATCCGGCCAGAGCGCCGCGCAGACATCAGCGCGTGGGAGCCGGCCGTGGGGAGTACACAGAAGTAAGGCGAGCAGCTGGCGGGGTTTTTGCTTACGCCAATGCCGTTCATCAACCACCGTAGCGCCAATTGTGATTTGAAAGTGGCCAAGTAGCTCGATTCTAAGGTCGAGGGCGTCGGGGTGCAAGACCATGTACTCTCCTTCGAGACCACAGCGAGGTCGTCACTGCTGGTATGTTATGCAATGGCTTGTAGGACTTGATTATACCAAGAATTCCCCCTGGTTCGATTGAAACATTGAATTTCCCTTAAAACCAGGCTGGCTTAACGGCGCCGCGCAATAGTAAAGATTTGATTAAGTTTGCTCTGCTACAGTATCACATATTGATAGGCACACGCCTAAGGAGCGTGCTACGCGCCGTTGCCCGGATTGGATTAATAGTTATTTTTATCGAGGAGTACGATCATGACTCTGGCAAAAATTCGTTCATTTGCGCTTTTACTCCTGCTGGGTCTGGCATTATTGATGCCACGCTCGGCGGCCCTGGCGCAAAAAGCTGCGCCAACGGAAGAAGTGGCGGCCGACAGCACAACGGCGGGGATTCAGGTCCATGTTCACGCCGCCGATGGCACCCCGCTGGCCGGCGCCCGCGTTGGGGTTGCCGCGCTGGGCCTGAGCGGAATCACCGACGCCCAGGGACTCTGGGTGGCGCAGGCGCTGCCTGAAACCAGCGCCGGGATGCTGGTTGACGTTGCGGTCAAGGCCAGAGGCTATCGATCGTGGACGATTCGCGGGGCGACCGTGTATGGCGGCACCACCCTGCAGATTGATGCGCCGCTGTCGCTGGCCACCTCCAGTCGTGACACCGCCCCAGAGATAATCGATGTTGCCCCGCCAGCCGCCTCCACGCCTGCGCCAAGCCGCGCCCTGCCAAGCGCGGATGCGGTCGCCGCTTCGCTCACGATCCCGAGCAGCATTCGGGTCTATCGGGTTCAGCTGGGTCGGGTCGATACGGTCGATTTCAAGTTCTACGTCAAGCACGTGCTGCCCTCGGAGTGGCTGCCCTCGTGGAATACGAACTCGATTCGGGCTGGCGCGGTGGCGGCGAAAACCTTCGCCTGGTATCAGCTGATTGTGCCGAAATACCCCGGCCGGGGCTACGACGTGCGCGACGACACCTCCGACCAGGTCTATAACCCTAATCTCTCCTACGCCTCGACCGATGCCGCCGTGGATTTCACCTGGAACACCACGCTGACCCGCAACGGGGCGATCTTCGAGTCGCAGTTTTGTGCCGGAGCCTACAACGCCAGCAAAACCGCCGGGCAGTGCAACGAGCTCTACGGCAGCAATTTCCCGCTCGGCAACTACATGAGCCAGTGGGGCTCGCAGTATCTGGCGGCTAACCTCGGCTACACCTGGCCGCAGATCCTGACCTTCTACTACAACAATGTGGTGGTTGGCAACGCCAGCGGCTGGCCGCTCCTGCGCCAGGGCGACTGGAACACGCGGGTCACGGCAGCCGAGTATCTGCTCCGCCACCGTGGCTATACGGTCGTGGCCGACGGCCAGTTCGATGCCCAGACGACCACGGCGGTCAAGGCCTTCCAGAGCGCCAATGGCCTGCTCGCCGATGGGATCATCGGTGAGGCAACCTATCTCAAGCTGGTCGCAACCGTGCGCCTGAACGACAACAACACCGCCGTGCGGGCGATCCAGGTGCTGCTGGGAATTCAGAACACCGGGCTGTTTGGCTCGACCACCGACACCGTGGTGAAGCAGTTCCAGCAGGCCCAGAGCCTGACCGCCGATGGCATTGTCGGCCCACTGACCTGGCGGGCCGCCTTTAGCAAGTAGGGGTTCGCGGTTTTCAGCAAGCCCGGTAGCTCCAAAACGCGGGCGGCCCCAGACGGTGGGCTGCCCGCGTTTTGTGGTACGATTCACGACTCAGGCTGCGGTGTTCGCGGTGAGGAGTCGGTGATGCTTGATCTGCAAAAATTGCGTATGTTTGTGGCGGCGGCCCACGCCCGGAACTTTACCCGCGCGGCTGAGCAGCTCGACCTGACTCAGCCGACGGTGAGCCAGCAGATCCAGGCGCTGGAGCGCGATCTCAGGGTGGCCTTGTTTGAGCGGCTCGGGCGCGGGATTGAGCTGACCGCCGCCGGGCGGGCGCTGCTGCCCCACGCCGAGCATATGCTGGCGACCGAGCGGATCGCGGAGCAGGCGGTGCGGGCGGCGGCGGGCCTCAGCGAGCGCACCCTGCTGCTGGGCGTCGGCAACACCCTGGCCACCTATGTCCTGCCCGATCTGCTCCAGCGCTTCGGCTGGGAGCACCCCGAGTTTGGCGTGCAGATCGGCACCGGCAACACCGAGCAGCTCCTGGCCCAGGTGATCTCGGGCGCCTACGAGCTGGCGCTGGTTGGCTCGCCGCTTGACCACGCCCAGCTCCAGGTTATCCCATTCCTGAGCACCGAGCTGGTGGTGATCGTCAGCCCCGACGATGAGTGGGCCGACCGCCCAAGTGTGCAGCTGGTCGATCTGGCCCAGCGCCGCCTGCTGGTCCGCGAGGCTGGCTCGGCGCTCCAGGCGGCCACCGCCGAGCTGCTGGCGGCGGCCCACGTTCAGCCGCGCCAGCCGATTGTGCTCGGCAACCTGGAGGCGATCAAGCGCTCGGTCGAGGTTGGCCTGGGCGTGGCGCTGGTGCCTGCGATGGTGGTGCGCCGCGAGGTCGCCGCCGGACGCCTGCGCCTGCTGCCGCTGGCCGGCCCAACGATGACTCGCCTCTACAATGTGGTTCACCACCGCGCCCGCCACGTCACCGAGGCCGCCGCCGCCTTCCTGGCCCTGGTGCAAAAGCCGCTCGGCCCCGAGAGCAACGAGTAGCCGTCACCAAAGGTGACGGCTACCCGATCAGGTGATGCCCCTTGAAGAGCTGATGACCCGTTGGCTGAGCCAACGATCATCACATCGGTTCAAATGCCGCGCCCTGACGATCACCAGCCCTCCAGCTCGTGCAGGCTGGTGATCGTCAGGGCGGGCCGGGCGCTGGAATCCTCGGTTCGAGCGCCTGGGCGGGCCAGCCAGATCGCGGAGATCCCGGCCGCGACGGCGCCGCTGATATCGCGCAGCAGGTTGTCGCCGATGAAGACGGCCTGCGCTGGCTGAATCGCGAAGGCCGCCAGCGCGTGGCCAAACAGCCGCGGGTCGGGCTTGCGGTAGCCGTAGTCCGACGACACGACGACGTGCTCGAACAACCCGGCCAGCCCGACCTCGGCCAGCTCCGGCTCCAGAAAACAGCGCTGGGCATCGGAGATCAGGCCCATTCGATAGCGGCCGCGCAGCCGCTCCAGCAGCGGCAGGGTGTCGCTGAACAGGCCCAGGCGGCGCATCGTCAGCACCCGAAAGAGCTGGGCCACCGCGCCGATAAAGTCGGGCGGGCCGGCGTAGCCAAGCTCGCGCAGCAGCTCGCCGAACACACTTGCGGCGTCCCACTCGGGGTGGCGCTCGGGGCTGGCGCGGCGGATCTGGCGCATCAGGCTGAAGAAATCGTGGCGCAGCAAGCGCCCCTCGGCGGGCAGCCCCCGGTAGCGCAGAAAGCGCGCCAGCGGATCCCAGACGGTGCGGCTGCGCTCGTTGGTGTGAATATCAATCAGGGTGCCGTAGAGATCGAACAGAACAACCTGAGGTTTTAGCAGCGTAGCCATTGTTCCCCTACACTAGACCGGCTCCATAGCGCCGATAATACTACCGCAATACCACCGCGGCCATTGCGGTAGTGCGAACCTCAGCGTGGGCTGAACCGAGCATTGGGTGGCCTCACCTGCTCAAATCCACCCCACGGCCGAGGCTGGCCAGGCGCGCTGTGCTAGACTGACCCCCGGTTCATCGACAAGGAACATCACATATGCAACCCTTCGCCCAACTTACCGCCCGCGGCCAGCAGCGCCGCCTGCGCCAGCTGGCCCTGCTGGCCCTCGATCGCTACGATCTGGCCGATCCGGCCCTGCATTTTGTCCACCACGGCGAGAACACCGTCTTTCGGCTGGATACCGCCCAGCGCCTGCTGGCGCCCGCCAGCCCCTTTGTGCCTGGGCGCTACCTGCTGCGGCTCCACGGCGCAACCTACAACACGCCGCCCGAGATCGCCTCGGAGCTGCTGTGGCTCCAGGCCCTGCGCGACGATCTGAATCTGGCGGTGCCGGAGCCGCTGCTCAGCCGGGCTGGGCCGTTTGCCATTCAGGTGGCCGCGCCCGGCGTGCCCGAGCCGCGAACCTGCTCGATTCTGCGCTGGATGCACGGCGCCAGGCAGGCGCAGCACCCCCAGCCCCACCACGTCAAGAAGCTCGGCCGCCTGACCGCGCTGCTCCACGCGCACGCCAGCCAGTGGCAGCCGCCCGCCAGCTTTACCCGGCGGCGCTGGGACTGGGACGGCATGTTTGGTGATAACGCCCACTTTGGCCGCGACACTCCCGCCGTCTGGAATCAGGTCCCAGCGCAGTACCGCACCTCGTTCGAGGCCGTCGCCGACCATCTTCAGCAGGCGATGCACGATCTGGGTGAAACGCCGGCCACCTTTGGCCTGATCCACGCCGATCTGCACCTGTGGAATGTGCTGTATGCCGCCGGCGAGGCCCGCGCCATCGACTTCGACGACTGCGGCTGGGGCTACTGGATCTACGATCTGGCGGTGATTTTGAGCCGCTGGCGGAACACCGATCTGTGGGAGACCATGCGCGACACGCTGCTGCGCGGCTACGCTGAGATTCGGCCGTTTCCCAGCGATCAGCTGGCCTATCTGGACACCTTCATCGCCGCCCGTGCGGTCTCGGTGACGCTGTGGGTGGTCGGCAAAGCCAGCGACGACCCGTCATTTCGACCCTACGTTACCGGCGATCTGGAGCGCACCGGCCGCGTGGTGGAACAGTTTCTGAGCCAGCGCTGAGGCCGTCGGTCGTCACTCGGCCTGCTCGATCGTGGCCCACTGCGCCACCCCGTCCAGCAGCTGCAGCGTCCAGCTACCCAGAGCATCCCAGCGCGGCGGCAGCGCGCGGAGCGTCAGGCGAATGCTCTCAAGCAGCGCCTCGGTACGCTCGGCCCGATCCGCCGCCGCCCCGCCCTCGGTGAGCAGCGCCGCCGCCAGCTCAACATTGCCGATCATCCGGCGGATCGGGTGGCTTAGCATCAGCTCGGCCAGCCCCCAGTCGTAGATCGCGCTCAGCAGCGCGTAGATCCCAAGAATGCCACTGCTGCGGGCGCGGGCGGCCCGCTCGGACTCGCGGTCCGGGGTCATGTTGCTGCGCTGCCAGGTGTAGCAGGTGGCCAGCCCATCGAGCAGCGATCCCACGGCCACGCTCAGCAGCGTGACATCGGCCGGCTCGATACCGCGCAGGCGCACCAGATTGGCGATGATGTCGTTGAGCGCCAGGCCATACGGCGAGGTTGGCGCGGCGCGGCGCTCGCCAACCGCCCGCAGCCCACGCCAGAACGCGGTGGCCTGCTCGGCGTTCTGGCGCATATCGTGGCGCATATAATCTTCCAGCATCAGCGCCCAGGTGAACCAGCGGCCGACCAGTGCGCGGTCGGTTGGGCTGGCCTGGGGCGGCAGGACGGCGGCGGTCAGGACGGCGCTGCGGGCGGTTATCCCCAGGCTAAAACCATCGAACTGGCTGGCCCAGGTGATCAACAGTGGATCGTGCATAGCAAACAAAACTCGAAAAATCTACAACTAATCGCAGCAGCATCAGGCAGATGCCGCCCTGGGTATGATAGCACGCTGTGGTTGGCCGAGCGTTCAGCGCGGATCAGCCCGGTCTGCGATTGCTGGTCGTTCTAATTGCGAGAGCCAAATTCTTCACTCTTTCGTTAGATGTGGGAGCGCTTCAAGCTGCTACAATCACCCGTAGCGTGTTCAGACTTTTATTCAGGAGGCGGCGATGTACGATCTGGCGGTAATCGGCGGTGGTTCGGCGGGGATTACGATGGGGAAGTTCGGGCCAAAGCTCGGCGCCCGCGTCGCGATCATCGAGGCCAATAAGCTTGGTGGCGATTGTACCTGGACTGGCTGCGTGCCCAGCAAATCTTTAATCCACGCCGCACGGGTGGCGCATACGGTGCGCGGCGCGGGCGCCTTTGGGATTCACGTCCCGGCGCCGGAGATTGATTTCGCGGCGGTGACGGCCCACATTCGGGCGATCCAGG
>DAOTUS010000585.1:0-9956 GCA_034437415.1 Herpetosiphonaceae bacterium | reverse complement strand
GGCTTTGCGATCTATGAGAGCACCCGCGGCACATCGCCGAGTTCGTCGGTGGCCAGCAACACGGGATCCAGCGCCACCAGCACGCCCCGGCCAACCCGCACGCCCCGGCCAACCGCCGTTGTGGAGGAGGACGAACCGACAAGCGAGCCGAACGATCAGCCAACCGAGGTGCCGCTGGAGAACGTTACCCCAGCGCTGGACGGAGCTGCGGGCAAGTTAATCTATATCTCCTCGAACAGCTATGAGCTGGTCTCGATTCCCGCCAGCGGTGGCGCTGAGACCGAGCTGGCCTTCGACGACTACGGCCCCTTCATGATCGACGAGGGCAAAATCTCGCCCGATGGCAGCAAAGCGGTCTCGTTCAGCCGCAAGGGCAATGGCACCGTGTTCACCGTCACCGCTGGCGATGGCTCCGGGAGCCGCGAATCCGCCACGCTCAGCGACACCGCACCCTACGAGATCATCTGGTCGCCCGATAACAGCAAAGTCGCCTTTATTGCGACCGACGCTGACTCGGATGACAACAGCGAGCAGAATATTTTTGTGCTCGATGCTAACACCGACGAGGTCCGCCAGGTGACCACCAGCGGCAATCTGGATACGTCGCCGCTGGCCTGGTCAACCGACAGCACGCAGCTGGTGTACGCGGTCTCGGTTCCCGATAACGATACAATGATGCACGCCATCAACGCCGATGGCAGCAACGAGCGCGCCCTGGTCAAGTCGTACGCCTACGGGGCCTGGTGGCTGCCCGACGGCCGGATTATCTACGAGGATTTCTGCGATCCCGACACGTTCGACCGGGGGATCTGCTTGCTCGATCCCAACACCAGCCAGGTCGAGACCCTCGCGCCGGTCGGCGATAACTCGCTCAGCGGGATCTCGCCCGATGGTCAGTGGGCGATGCTGGAGAACTATTCCGATGGCAGCCTCTCGATCCTGAATATTGCCACCCAGGCGATCGAGATCGTGGCCCAGGCGGAGGGCGGCGAGGAGGTCAGCTACCGTTTCTGGTCGCTCTGGTCGCCCGACAATGCCTATGTGACCTACCGCTCGCTGGACAATTATGTCACCTACGCCTACGAAGTTGGCTCCGAGCAGCCCGCCACTCCGCTCACCAGCGAGTCGCTGGTCGCCTGGGTGCCGTAGCCCAACATGCGTCCAAATCCCCAACGGCCTGGCTGAAAAGTCGGGCCGTTGGCGTGTCAGGAACCAACGCGCTCAGCAATCCAGCCGCTGCGGCTTGACCTGAGCTGGCGGCTGGATATATGCTGTGCTGGCAATCAAAACGCCGAAAATTCCAACCGAGGAGCGAAGAATCGTATGGATGCGCTTGATCGATCCCACCTGATCCACCTGCTGCAGATTAACCGGGCGCACCTGCGCACCCTGGAGGTGCAGAGGGCCACCTTTGGCCTGCACGCGCCCTCGCATCTGGCGATCCAGATTGCCGACTACCAGCAGCAGATCAGAACCCTGGAGGCGCAGCTCAGCCAGCTGTTGCCCGCCCACAATCTGCCGCCCCGCGATTATGGTGCCTTCGTCGGCCGCCAGGCCGAGTTTGATCAGATTCATCAGCTGTTGCAGCCCTATCCCCACAGCCGCCACCACGTGATTACCATCGATGGCATCGGCGGGATCGGCAAGAGCACGCTGGCGCTTGAGACGGCCTATCGCTACCGCGACAGCTACGCCAGCCTGCCCGCCGCTGAGCGCTTCGAGGCGATTGTCTGGGTCTCGGCCAAGCGTGCCCATCTCAGCGCCCACGGCCTGCTCGAGCAGCGCCAGACCTTTCGGACCCTGACCGATCTGTTTGTGGCGATCGCCGACGTGCTCGAGCATCCCGCGATCAATCTGGCCCGCGCCGATGAGCAGCGCAGCATTGTCGAGCGCGCCCTCGGCCAGCAGCGCACCCTGCTGATTCTCGACAATCTGGAGACGGTTGATGATGAGGAGCTGCTGCTGTTCGTGCGCATGGTGCCCGACCCAACCAAAGTGATTGTCACCACCCGCCACCGGATTGACGTGGCCTATCCGATTCGCCTCACGGGCATGCCGCAGGCCGATGCCTACCAACTGATCGACCAGGAGGCGCTGCGCAAGCAGGTCGCGCTGCCGCCAACCATTCACGCCGCGCTGTGGCAGCGCACCGGCGGCCTGCCGCTGGCGATCGTCTGGAGCATTGGGCTGATGGGGCTGGGCGGCTCGGTCGAGAGCGTGCTGCGGCGCCTCAGCCACGGCCAGAGCGATATCGCCCGCTTTTGCTTCGAGGCCAGCGTGACCCACATTCGTCAGCACGATTCCCATCGCCTGCTGATGGCGCTGGCCCTGTTTGCCACCGATGCCAGCCGCGAGGCGCTGGGCGTGGTCGCCGGGCTGGCCGACGATCCGTTTGGCCGCGATCTGGGGCTGGAGGAGCTGCTGCGGCTCTCGCTGATCAACAAAGAGGGCGATCGCTTCAGCCTGCTGCCGCTGACCCGCGAGTATGCCCTGGCCGAGTCCGCCGCCTATGCCGCCTGGATGAAAGCGGCCCGCACCCGCTGGGAGCAGTATTTCTACGCCCTGGTGGAGACCTTCGGCGGCTGGTCGCCCGATTGGACCGGCCACGACCGGGTTGAGCGCAATCTGGCCAATATTCAAGCCGTGCTGAACAGCCTGATCGCCAGCCTGGACTACATCGAGGCGCTTGATGGCAGCCGCACAATCGCGCCCGAGTCGATCGCCCAGGTCGATTTGATTCTGGACTTTATTCCGCGGGTCACCCGCACCTGCCGGATTCGCGGCTACTGGGTCGAGTGCGAGCGCTTATGTCAAACCGCGATCAATCTGGCCAAAGCGATCAATACGATCGACTACCTGGGCTGGCGCTACTATGATATTAGCCGGATCAGCTACTACCGCGGCGATTTCCCGACCGCGCAGCAGTGGGCGCAGGAGGCCCGCAGCATCTGGCAGCGCCAGCAGTACCTCAAAGGCATCTGCAACGCCGAGCGCATTCTGGGCCTGATTGAGCTGCGGAGCGGCAACGCTGTGGCGGCCACGCGCCTGATCGAAGGCTCGTTCGCCGCCTATCAGTCCACCGGCGAGGAGACCAATCTGGCCCACTATCTTGGGAGCATGGGCGAGCTGGCCGAGTATCATGGCGATATTGCCGCCGCCAAGGGCTGGTACGAGCAGGCGATCGCCGCCTTGCGCTCCAAAAACAACATCATCTACCTGGCCTCGGATCTGATCAACCTCGGGCGCGTGGCCTGGCAGCTGGACGACGGGGCGGCGGCCCACAGCTGCTTTAGCGAGGGGCTGCAGGTCGCCCGCGAGTGTGGGCGCGTGGATATGATCGCCCGCGCATATGCCAGCCTGGCCCAGCTAGCCTACGACCAGCAGCAGCTCCCGGCGGCCCAGACCAATGCCCGCCAGGCGCTCGATCTCTTCCGCCGCCTGGGGATGCAGCGCGACGCCGCCGCCGCCGAGCAGATCCTCGAGAGCATCGGCACCGCCCTGGAGCTGGAGCCATAGCCGCTGGCCTCGCCGACAATCACCAGGTCGGCCTCAAGAGCCATCCGCATCCGCAGCGACGTGCGCACCGTGAACTGATCATCGACCAGGATCAGCGAGATCGGTTGGCTCATCCCGGTGTTCCTTCTCAGTCAAGTACGAGCCTATAGCGCTCGCCACAGCTAATCCTCGGGCGCGGCCTGGGTGGCTTGTTTCAGGAGAAAATATAGTATCATTCAGCCCTTCGCTACGCGCAAATCCCACCCTAATACCGTCGCCAAAACCGATCATGACTGGTATACTGGCCGAGGTGAAAGCAGGGCACCACCTGACAATCCTTGCTGTATATGAGGTAATGCACATGTTGCAGACAGTCCGCCGTTTTGGAGTTATGTTCGCCCTGATGACGTTGATGCTGGCAGTTCTGGCCGCCTGTGGTGGCACCGCCGGCGCAAGCCCAGAGTCGCGGGTCGAAGGTTTCATGAACGACACCAACGCCGCCTTCAACGATGCCAACATCAAGGATGCCGCCAAGCAAGAAGAATGGGCCGACAAACTCTCCAAATACTTTATCCCAGCTGAGCAGGCTGCCCAAAAAGAAGAGATCAAGGCAGGTCTGGCGGCGGTGGGAACCGGCCTGATCACAATGAAGATTGAGAATGTCAAGGTCGAGAAGGTGTCGGAGACTGGTGACAATGCCGAAGTAAAACTGGTTAGCGGCAAAATCATTATGGAGTCCGGCGGCCAAACCGAGGAGCGCGACCTGGCCGAGGCCGGGCTGACCGGCGGATCCAACGAGAATGCCAAGCTGCAAAAAGTTGACGGCGTCTGGTACATGATTCCGTAAGATCCCGCCCCAACGCCGCGCTTGATCACCTGGATCAAGCGCGGCGTTTTGATTTAAGCCATCTGCCCGCTGCAATGTCCCACGGCTAGCGCCACAGCGATCCAGCTAAACGAGCAACGGAGCGCCGTTGTGGCACTCCGTTGCGTTCGTTCAAGTTTAGAGGCAATACCGTTTAAATAAGGGAGCCGAGCCAGTTTTTGCCCTCTCCCCGGCGCTTCGCGCCACCCCTCTCCCCAACCGTGGGAGAGGGGAAAATCGCTTATTTAAACGGTATTGGGTTTAGAGGTCTAGCTGTGGAAAGTCAGGGCCACCCGGCCAAAATGCAACGTATCGCCATCATGGATCTCGGTGGGCGTGTTGGGGGCCAGCTTCGTTCCATTGATTTTGGTGTAGTTGGTGCTGTTCAGGTCCTCGACCTTCCAGCTCGTGGCATCGTGGAGAATGCGGGCGTGCTGACGGCTAACCCCGCCGCCCTCGCCGCCGTGCGGGGTCAGATCAACCTCAGGGAAGATGCCGCTGATCGGGTCTTCGCGACCAACCACGATTGTCTGCTTGTCGGTTGGCAGCTCAACCGTGGCCCCCGTGGTCACGATCATCAGGCGGGGCTTGAGCACCGGCATTGGCGCAGGCTCAGGCGCTGCTGGCGGCACAACCGCTGCCACAGCCGGCGCTGGCGATTCGGCTGGGACGATCGCTGGCATTGTTGCCGCCGCCGCCTGGGTCGCCTCCGGGGCTAGCTCCAGGGCGCTGGCGACCAGCTCGGCCTCGGCCGCCGGGGTTGCCTCGGCTGAGGTCGGGGCCACTTCGGCCGCCGGAGTTGCTTCGGCTGGCGCTGCTGGCGGGCTGCTCTGCGTCGCGCCCTGCAGCGCGGCCAGCTCATTCTCCGCCTCGGTCAGCGATTCGCGGCTCTCCTCCAGGCCCGCGCTGATATGGGCTGGAATCGCCCGCCCCTGATAGCGGGTCGCCATCTGCTCAAACATCGTCAGATTATCGCGATGCTCCTGCACCAGATTGGTCAGCCGCTCAAGCTCGGCGGGATCGGGCAGAGTCGCCATCTCGGCGGCAGACTGAGCCTCGTCGAAGGCATGCAAGCGGGCCTCGGCCTCGGTCAGCGATTCGCGGCTCTCCTCCAGGCCCGCGCTGATATGGGCCGGAATCGCCCGCCCCTGATAGCGGGTCGTCATCTGCTCAAACATCGCCAGATTATCGCGATGCTCCTGAATAATCGCCTCGATGGCGGATCGCTCAGCGCCGGCCTCGCCACTGGCCCCAGGGTCTGCCACCGCCTCGGGCGCGGCCTCCGGCTCGGCGCTAGGTTCTGGCGGCACGGGAGTGGTTGGCAGCTCGTGGCTGGAGATCGGCGACATCACCATCTCGGCCAGAAGCGACTCGGAGCTGGCCGGAGCCGGCTCGGCGGCCGGGCTGGTGGGCAGCGGCGTGCCCTGCGGCGGCGTGGGCGCCTCGGCATCGTTGGTCGACCACGGGCTCATCAGCGCGGGATCGCTGCCAGCCGGGGCGGCGGTTTCCACGCCGCTGGGCTGCGCATCAACTGGGGCAAACTCGGTCAGCGCATCTGCTGAGGGCGGGGACGCGGCACCGGGCTGTGCGGCCGACTGCAGCGAAGCGCCACACTGATCGCAGAAACGATCGTCGGGCTGATTCGCATATCCACAGACGCCACAAATCACGTCCTGCGTCTGGGCTGGGCTGGAGGTTTCTGGGGCGCTCGGCGCTGCCGGCGGCGGGCTGGCTGGCGCCGCTGCGGGCGCGGCTGGCTGCTCCGCTGGGGCCGCCGAGTTCTCGGTCGGCACGAACATCGTGGGAGCATCATAGCTCGCATCCCCACCAAAAGAAGGCGGCCCCATTTGCTGGACCGTCGCCTCTTGCACCGTGGTTGGATCGAGCCGCGCACCGCAATATTCACAAAAGCGGTTGCCTGCATCATTGGCGTGTCCACAACTCGGACAGGTCATTCGAACCTCCTTCAACAGATCGTGCGAAAAAGCAGCAGGATCAATAATTGGCGAGATTGGCCAGCGAAGCACACACCAGTAGAGTCGCAACAATTGACAAGGCCAGGCCAAGTCCTGCGTGTGATCGTCCCTTAATTGATTGTTGAGTAGCTGTCTGGTTCAGCCCAACCAGGCTGACAATAAACCCGATTCCGGCCAGCAGCAGGCCAAGCAGCACCATACCACTGGCAAAGCCCTTGTCGACCTCGGGCAGCCCAAACGATGACAGCACCATCAGCAGACTGACAATCCCCATCCAGCGGCTGGTCTTGGCCACCCCGGTGGTCTCAAGCCGCACCAGCGGCGGGCCATAGGGCTGCTGATAGATCGGCTGGCTCGCATAGGCAACCGGCTGCGCTGGCGGTGCATACATCGGCGGGTACGGCGTTGGCTGATTGTAGGGCTGCGGCGTTGGCTGATTGTAGGGCTGATTGTAGGGTTGGGATGTTGGCGGCGGATACGGCTGGGACACTGGGCGCTGCGGCGTTGGCTGATTGTAGCCAGCTTGCGGCTGGGTATAGCCAACCTGCGGCTGCACCATCGGCATTGCTGGCCGTGGTGCCGCCACAAATGGCTGCGATGGCACATTGCCGGCCGCATTCAGCAGCGCGCGCCGAAATGCCACCATCGAGCCAAAGCGATCCTGCGGATCGTGGCTCATCGCGGTCTGGAGCACCGCGCTAAATTGCTCCGGCACCCGCGAATTCAGCCGATGGGCCAGCGGAACGTTGAACGGCTGGGAGATTGGGTCGTGGGCGCTGATCAGCTGATGAATCAGCACCGCCAGCGCATACACATCGGAGCGGGCATCGGTCTGGCCCTGGCCGTACTGCTCCGGCGCCGAGTACCCCATCGTGCCAAAGGCCTGCGTATCGTGCGACTGGCCGGCCTTGAAGAGGCGGGCAATCCCAAAATCGATCAGCTTGATCTGGCCCTCGGGCGTGCGCATCACGTTGGCGGGCTTCAGGTCGCGGAAAATAATTGGTGGCTGGCGCGAGTGCAGATAGTGCAGCACATCGGTCAGTGGCTCCACCAGCGCCATGGCCTCGGCCACGCTCCAGGGTGGCGGATTGCGCCGCATCACCTGGGCCAGGGTTTCCCCAGGCACATACTCCATCACCAGATACTCTTTACCGTTTTCGGTAAAGTGATCGCTCACCCGCGGCAGGTTGGGGTGGCTGAGCCGGGCCAGCAGCTTGGCCTCCTCGTGAAACGCCCGGCGCGCCCGGTCGCGATCCTCCTCGGTCTTCAGCAGCGCGGCGCTCATCTCTTTGATCGCGCACTCAATATCTAGGCGCTGATCGTGGGCCAGATAGACTGCGCCCATGCCGCCCTGGCCAAGCCGACGCTGCACGAGATAGCGGCCGCCCAGCACAGTCTCGCTTGCCAGCGCCCCGGTTTTAGACCCTGATGGAAATGAATCGCTCATATATGTTCCTTACGGACAGTCCTAACCTGCCGATTATAGCATTTTCAGCCTGGAGCAGCGAAACCGTGATCGTGCAATGGCCAAACATCGCTGTGATGGGTATGACGCTGCGTTTTATGATTCAGTTTCACCTGATCGGGCCGATTTAGCGATTTCTATGCCGCCATTTGCACCAGCGCCAGGGTGCCTCAGGCGCGATGCTCGTTGGCCCGCAGCGCCAGGGCGGTCACGTTATCGCGGGCGCCGCGGCCATTGGCGATGGCGATGAGGTTGGCGCAAGCCGCCTGAGGTGAGGCGGCGGTAAAGATCGTGTCGCGGATCTCCTCATCGGAGAGCTCATTGGTCAGGCCGTCGGAGCACAGCAGCAGCCAGTCGCCGTGCTGCAAGGGCTGCTCGGTAACGTCCGACTCGACTGTGGCCTCAACCCCAACCGAGCGATACAGCACATTCCGGCGGGGATGGGTGCGGGCCTGCTCGGGGGTCAGCTGGCCGATATCGACCAGCCGCGCCACCATCGTGTGATCGACCGTGATCTGGGCGATCTGGCTGTTGGCGTCGGCGACCCCACGCTTGTTCAGCAGATAGACCCGCGAGTCGCCGACGCTGCCAACATAGCCGGTCTCGCCGATCACCAGGCTCAGCACGACCGTTGTGCCCATGCCCCGCAGGTTGGCGTTGGCCTCGGCCTCGCGGAAGACCGCGCTGTTGGCGGCGGCGATGGCGCCGCGCAGGGCATCGCGCCAGCCGGTATAGGTTTTATCAACAGTGGTGCAAAAGGCTTCCAAATGTTTCACAATGCTCATGCTGGCGATGGCGCTGGCCCGCTCGCCACCCTGGGCGCCGCCCATGCCATCGGCCACAATGCAGCACAGCGCCGCAGTGCCGTCGCTCAGCGTCAAGTTGTGAACCACCCCGGAGTCCTGGTTGATCGAGCGTTTGACCCCGGTATCGGAGACCAGCCCGGTGGTGTAGCGCAGGCCAGGCGCCGAGGGCACCGGGCGCTCGGCGGGCATGGCGAATGGCCGCCCACAGGCAATACAGTAGCGCGCATTGATTCGGTTGCCCTTGCCACAGCGCGGGCAGCCAATCGGAAAGCGCCGGGCCGGCGTCAGGGTTGTGGTGATCCGAATGGTCTCGCGGCCCTGCGAGAGCTGGTGGCTTACGCTGCCCAATGCCTGGCGCAGCTCTTCAATCCGGCTGACGGCTTCTTCACGGGTCGTCTCACCAGCCTGCAGCCGCATCTGCCACCACTCGACTCCCTGGGTGACCATTTGTTGCAGCGCACGTAAACTAATCCGGTCGCCTTCAACCTGAATGCGCCGGGGGGCGGGCAAGACAAGCTCCTCATCAGCGCCAGATTCCGGCAGCGGCTCGCTTGGTGGCGCTGCCACTGGCGGACGGAGGGAGGAGCCACAGTGGCGACAAAAACGCGCTGCAGGTTCAACAGCACGGTGACATTGTGGGCAGATGGGATTTGCAGAAGAGCCAACACTCATCGGAGCGACCTCCAGGCAGGGTCGGAACGGTTGCTGTGAGCGTCGTATGCTATAATTGCGTGTGTTCCGCAACGCTCACATGCAGCGATTATAGCACACCACTTTCTGATTGCTACTTTCTCTTTGCCGGTTAACTCCTGTAGTAGCTCGCATGTGATTGTAAAGCCCTATAAAAGGTGAACAATGGCACATTGTATTCACTGTCAAACTGCGCTCCCACGCCCCGACGTTAAGTTCTGCAGCGCATGTGGTCAGTCCCAACTCAGCGCGGTTTCCGCTGGTCCGCCAGTGGCCGCGTCGGCCCTGGCGCAGCGTGCTCCAGCCGCCGCCCAGCCGCAGCCCCACAGCCTCAACCAGGCCACCACGATCCTGAATAAATCGGCGGCGTTTCTGGTGATCCAGGATAGCGGCGGGCCGCCGCTGCAGATTCCGCTGACCAGTCAGCCGCTGACGTTCGGGCGCGCCCAGGGCAACGATCTGGTGATGGCCTCGCGGTTTGTCTCTTCCCGCCACGCCCGGATCGAGCCGGCCGACGACACCCACACGATCGTCGATCTGGGCAGCACCAACGGGCTGCTGTTCAATGGCCAGCGCGTCGCCCAGCATAACTTCCAGCATGGCGATGTTGTGCGCATCGGCGACCCGGTCACTGGCAACTTTGTCACGCTCACCTACAA
>DAOTUS010000584.1:0-2732 GCA_034437415.1 Herpetosiphonaceae bacterium | reverse complement strand
ACGTATTCGCGGGAGGGACGCCATATATGGCGTCCCTCCACCAATCGTTATCCACCAAGCGTCCATCTTCATCCAAAATCCTGCGCCTTTGCCGTGTAATCTAACATTGTCAAAATAGGAATTTTTACGCAATGCAAACACTTGATCTGCTTATTTCCGACCGCTGGAGCGACTACGAGCTGCTCGACAGCGGAGTTGGGCGCAAGCTCGAACGCTTTGGCACCGTCACGGTTGTGCGGCCCGAGGCCCAGGCGCTCTGGAGTCCCAGGCTGCCCCAGGAGGACTGGGAAAACGCCCACGTCGTCTTCGAGTACCAGGGCAAGGGCGAGAACTGGCGCGAGCAGCAAGCGCACCCGGCCCAGTGGACCATGCGCTACAACGATCTCCAGTTTGTCGCCCGCCTGACGCCATTCCGCCACGTCGGGGTGTTCCCCGAGCAGGCCGCGCAGTGGGACTGGGCTGCCGACCTGATCCGCCGCCGCGCCAAGCCACGGGTGCTGAACCTGTTCGCCTACACCGGGCTGGCCTCGGTCGCGGCGGCCCAGGCCGGGGCGCAGGTGACCCACCTGGACGCCTCGAAGGCGGCGGTGGAGTGGGCCAAGGAGAATCAGGTCGCCTGCGCGCTGCCAAGTAGTTCGATCCGCTGGGTTATCGACGATGCGCTGAAGTTCGTGCGCCGCGAGGCCCGCCGGGGCGTGCAGTACGACTGTATCATTATGGACCCGCCGGCGTTTGGCCGGGGCACCCAGGGCCAGGTCTGGCAGTTCTCCGAGTCTTTTCCCATTCTGCTCAGCGAGTGCCGCCAGATTCTCTCGCCCAACCCGCTGTTTTTCCTGATCACGACCTACGATATTCGGGCCTCGGCGACGATGCTCTACAACACCCTGAGCGAGCTGATGGCCGGGTTTGCCGGGACCGTGACGTCCGGCGAGCAGGTCCTGCGCGAGACCTCGGCCGGGCGGCTGCTCTCGACCTCGATCTACGCCCGCTGGGCCGCGCACGAGTAGCCCAGCGCCAGCTTTGCTGAATCTTCACCCTGAAATGAAACATACAATGCTACTGACCAGCCGCAACAACCCAACCATCAAGGCCATTCGGGCGCTGCGCCAGCGCAAGGAGCGCGAGGCGACCGGCCTGTTTTTCATCGAGGGCATTCGGATTGTCGCCGCGGCGCTGCAGATGGGCGCGCCGCTTGAGACCCTGGTTATCGCGCCCGAGCTGCTGACCAACCCGTACGCCCAGACGCTGGTTGAGGAGCAGCGCGAGCTGCGCACGCCGATCGTCGAGACCTCCGCCGAGGCCTTTGCCAGCCTGTCGAGCAAGGATGGGCCGCAGGGGCTGGCGGCGGTCGTGCGGCAGCGCTGGCACACGCTGGCCGACCTTGATCCCGCCGCCGGGCTGGGCTGGGTCGCCCTGAGCGCGGTCAGCGACCCCGGCAACCTGGGGACGATTCTGCGCACCAGCGATGCGGTCGGCGGCGCGGGCGTGATCCTGCTCGGCGACTGCACCGACCCCTACGACCCGACGACGGCGCGGGCGAGCATGGGCGCGCTGTTCACCCAGCGGCTGGTCAAGGCCAGCTGGGCCGAGTTCGCCGCCTGGCAGGCGACCAGTGGCTGGCAGCTGGTTGGTGCCGCCGACGCCGCCGCGACCCACTACCGCCGCCTGCGCTACCCGGCCCCGCTGATTCTGCTGCTGGGCAGCGAGCGCGAGGGCCTGAGCGTCGAGCAGCAGGCCCAGTGCGCGGCGCTGGTCAGCCTGCCGATGCGCGGCCAGGCCGACTCGCTCAATCTGGCGGTGGCCACCGGGGTGCTGCTGTACGAGGTGCTCGATCAGCGCGGGGAGTAGGCTTCGCCAGGCTCAGCCAGCGGAAGATCCGTTGCCTGAGCCTGTCGAAGGCAAGTGAGTGGCTTCGACAGGCTTATCAACCCCACTATTCTGCTTTTCCCTTATAATGGCCCGCTGTTGACTGATAGATAGTTCGAGGGCTAAACGTGCGACAATGGTGGGCGGGTCGGACCGGGTGGTCGATGGGGACATGGCTGGGGACAGTCGGGGCGCTGGCGCTGGCGACGGCGATCCTGCTGGCCTTGGCCTACCAGCTCCCGCTCCACAGCCGCTTGCCGACCGACGGCCTGGGCGACCAGCCGTTTCTCGGCACCACCGAGGCGCTCGACGACTCCGCCACCACCCTGGGCCTGCTGTTTCCCGATGAGATGGACGCGACCGGGCGGCGCTTTCGCTGGACCCGCGGCCGGGCGCTGCTGACCTTTCCGGCCCTCGGCGGCGGCCAGGGCTATCGGCTGACCGTCACCACCGAGGGCTGGCCCGCCGATGTGCTGCGCCGCGATCTGGCCCAGCCGTTTGTCCACGTGCTGGCGAATGGCCAGCCGGTGGGCGGGTTTACCCCAACCGGCGCCATCGCCGACTACACCCTCGATCTGCCCGCCGATCCTCAATCCACGCTCACCGTCGATCTGCGGCTGGCGGCCTCGCCCGCGCTGACGCCGCCGCTGACCCAGACCACCGCGTTTACCGGCACCGTCCAGTATCCCGGCGACAATCGCCCGCACGGCCTGCGCCTGTACGGCGTGGCGCTCGAGTCGGCTGGCGGCGGCTTTGTGCGGCCCGATCTGGCGACGCTGGCTCAGGCGCTGCTGGCGGTGGTGCTGCTCTGCCTGGCGGTCGGGCCGCAGCGGCGGCGGCTGGGCGGCTGGCTGGCGGCGGGCGGG
>DAOTUS010000583.1:0-1554 GCA_034437415.1 Herpetosiphonaceae bacterium | reverse complement strand
CGGTCAGGCCATCGAGAGCCTTGAAGCCGCCCACGCCCGCCCAGCGCCCGTCCAGCTCGGCCAGCCCGTAGAGCCAGCCTGTCGCCAGCGCGTGCTGCAGCTCCGCCACCTCGTCGGGGCTGGTCTCGGCAATTCGCCCAAACCCCAGGTTTGTCAGGGTCTTATAGTCGCTCAGCCGATCGGCTGGGGTGATCAGGCGCACGCCGACACTGGGTGCGGCGTAGGAGCGCCAGCTGGCGGGGGTGCAGATCATCTGCGGGCTGACGCTTTCGGGCAGCAGGCCGATCTGCTGCAGCAGGTCCGGCAAGGTTGGCCAGAGCGCCTGAGTCCATTCAAAGCGCAGCCGCCGCCGGTGCTGGTCAAACACGGTCTGAAGCTCGGCCAGCGCCGCCAGAGTGCCGTCCACGTCATCCAGGGGCGCGATCGGCATTGCATAGTTGAACCACGGGGCGGGATCGCTGGGGTGGAACAGGGCGACAAATGGCCCGACGGCGTGAGCGCTGCAGGTCTGGGCGGCAATCAGACGGGTGTTGGTCTCGATGGCGTGGAGAAGTTCAGCCGTTGTGTTCATGTGGATCTGCTCTACTTGCTCAGCATGCCAGGCGGCCGAGCGCTGAACTCTGCCGCCTGGCGCGAATCGGTGCCTAGATCAAAGAAAGAATGATTGCGAGCACAATCAGCAGCGCCCCAACCCCCATCAGAATCAGCGGCAGATTCGAGCTGCCACGGGGCGCTGCGGCGCTGTAGGCCGGCGGCGGTGGCGCCGATGGCAGAGGCACAGCCGCAGGTGTCCCAGGCTGATAGCCGGGCGGGCTGGGCGGATAGCTGGGCGGTGCTGGCGGGCTGTAGGGTTGATAGGCGTTTTGGGCTGGTGGCGGCGGCATCTCCGGCGCCCTGGGGGCTGGGGCTGGCGCGGCGCTGGGATTGGCGGTGCCGGAGAAGGCGGGCGCGGTGGGCGCCGTTGGTGGCGCATAGGCGGCCGCTGGCGGCTGACTGATCTCGGCATCTAAATCGGCGACAGCGCCACCCCGCAGGTTGGCGACCTGATCGGCGCTGAGCATCACGGTGGCGTAGGGATTATCCAGCTTGCTGGTGCCTTTGTCGCTGGCCGCTGGATCGGCGGCATCGCGCAGGGCGGCGGCCTCAGCCGGGCTCAGGCTCACGGTGGCGTAGGGATTATCCAGCTTGCGGGTCGCGTTGACGTCGGCTGGCTTGGCCTGGGCCTGCTGCTCAGCATCGCGCAGCGCCGCCAGATCGGCAGCGCTTAGGTTGACCGTGGCGTGCGGATCGCTGAGCTTGCGGGTGGCTTTATCGCGGGCCTGTTCATCAGCTGAACGTTGATCATCACTCATTTAGAGGTGCCTCCTCGTGGCGGAATATCCATTGGTGGGTACGCTATCATATTCTTTCAGGCCATGCAACTATGGGCTGCCCATACCCAGGGCATGTGCAAAGTCCGCCCTCACCCCGGCCGCAGCGGCGGCCACCTGCCCAGAGGGCACCCGCCCAGTGGCCCAGAGGGCACCCCGGCGAGGGGAAGCAGTGGGGTAAAAC
>DAOTUS010000582.1:0-2914 GCA_034437415.1 Herpetosiphonaceae bacterium | reverse complement strand
GCCCGGCCACCAGGAGCTGGCGAATTGAAGGCAGAACCTGGGCTGGCAGGGCGCTCTCAAACAGCGGCGGCCCGCTCGGCTGGGCCGGGCTGCTCCCGGCTGGCTCCTGGGTCACGATGATGCGGCTGAAGCGGTCGAGCAGGTTTTCGCCAGCGGCGGCGGTGTGCTCAAGCGTCGCATTCGCGCCAGCGGCGGTCTGGAGCGGGCCAAGCGGATAGGTCAGGCTGCCATCGGCGCTGGTCAAAAAGGCCTGCAGCGCCTGATCGGCTGGCGGCGCGGCGGCGAGCTTCAGCTCCAGCACAAGCTGGTCGTTATGGCCCCGCACATCGCGAAAGGCCGCGACCCCGGCGGGCTGCCCGAGAAACTGGGCCGGCAGCGGGTGCGGGGTTGGCGGCGGGGTGGCGGTCGCCACAGCCACTGGCGCTGCGGCCGCCGGGGCCTGGTCGGCGGCGACGACCTTGATCGTTCCGGCCATATCGACCCCGCCCGGCGAGCCGTGGAGCGAGCAGAAATAGGGGAACTCGCCGATGGTGGCAAACGTGAAGGTAAACGCCTGGCTGCTGGAGAGCAGGCCCGAGTCAAACCCCAGCCCATCGTCGGCGGTGGCGCTGTGGGGCGCGGGGTCGTTGTTGACCCAGGTAATCGTCGTGCCAACCGGGACCACGATCTCGCCGGGGTTGAACGCGAAGTTGACCATTGGCACCAGCCGCTCAGCGGCGCTCTGGGCGGTCTGCCCCTGGCCCTCGGCGACTGGCGCCGCTTTGCCGTACCAGGTGATGTACACCACCACGCCAAGCACCGTGGCCAGCATATACAGGCCGTAGGCGGTGCGCATAAAGCGCTTGTAGTTGTTGAACTTCAGCGCCGACGGCACAAGCTCATTGCCGCGCAGCGCCACGAAGCTGCCAAACACAAACGCCACCAGCCCAATCAGGCCGTGGGCCAGCGCCACAGCGTAGTAGGTCTGATCGATCTGATCGGGAATGCCCGGCTTGGCGGACTTCATAAACGAGCCAACCATCACCAGCAGCACCAGGCTGGCGTTGAGCACAACCGCAGTTGTCTGCAGCCAGCGATGGATTACAAAGCGCTTCTTGACCGCCATATACACGCCGACGGTCAAAATCAGCGCAACAGTCAAGCTCAGCACCAGCGTGATATCCGAGAGCAAGGAGGCATTCGTGCCTAAAAATCCTTTGCCGCCCATACAGAATTCCTCCAACCAAACAAGCGGGCCAATCGATGCATTCATCGAAGCTGTCGGCAGTATCGCAGGATCATCTGTGCCGACTGTCGCCACGTTGCGCCATCAGACGGGACTATTGTGACATTTAGCCACCGCCAGACGCGCCAAAGCCCGCCTGAGCGATCGATCAGGGCGCTAAAATGTCACAATACTTATTGGGAGTTGGGGAGCGGTTGGGGTTGGCGGGGCGCTTCTCCGCAGGCTGAGCCAGGCTCGGCCTGCGGATTCGGGACTCAGCGGCCCACGGCTAGCTCGGCGTAGGGCGGCGGAGGATCCTGCGTCAGTGTCTCGATGAGCAGCACAAGCTCGCCAAAATCAATCGGCTTGCGCATCCAGGCAGCGCAGGCGTGTTCAGATCCGGCCGGGGCGGCGCGGCTGGTCAGCGCAATGCACGGTATCGTATCCAGGCCAGGCAAGGCTTTGAACTGCCTGATGGTCTCACAGCCATCACGCTCGGGAACGTCGAGATCGATCACCATGATATCGGGGCGAAGGTCGTCGAGCGCAGGCACGGCTTGGATTAGAAAGCCAGCCCGTTTAAGCCGCACGGTGAGCGTTGTGTGCTTGGGTTTCTGGTCTTCTACCACCAGAATTCGCATACCGAAGCCTCCCTGTTGCGATTGGGATAACCCTAGCGAGAGCGTCCGCTGTGGGTAGATTCCAGCGTGGCAGGTAGTGCGGCAGGCTGGCCTGGATGGCAGGCAGCCTGCCGCAGTGGATAGCGTCATCGTAAACCATGTGGCCGCTCAATGCTATGGGCAGTTGCTGGAATGTTCCAGCCAGCGATAGGGCACTCGCCCAAAGCGGCCGATCACCTCAGGGCTGCACGACCGCAGTGTTGCCATCGCTGGGGAAGATTTTGCCGGGGTTGAGGATGCCGTGGGGATCGAGGAGCTGCTTGAGCGAGCGCATCAGGGCGATGGTGGAGGGATGCTCGCGGGCCAGAAAGTCGCGCTTATAGCCCGCGCCCAGGCCGTGCTCGCCGCTGACGGTGCCGCCGAGCGCCAGCGCATACTCAACCATCTCGGCCTCGGCCGCCTGGGCGCGGCGCAGCGACTCGGCCTCCGCCAGCGTGTAGAGCGTCCAGGTATGCAGGTTGCCGTCGCCGACGTGGGCAAACGAGAGCACCTGCAGGCCATAGCGTGCCCCAATCGCGGTGGATTTCTGGATAAAGGCCGGAATGTGCGACAGCGGCAGGCCGACATCCCCAGCGATAATCCCGATCCCCGGCAGCAGCGCCCGCACCGCCGGACGCACCCCGCCCCGGCCGGCCCAGATCTGGCGGCTGGCGGCGCGGGTTGTGGCGGTCTCGACGACCGTGCCGCCGTTCTCGCGACACAGGTCGCCCACGCTCGCCAGGGACTCCGCCGAGGCGGACGGCCCGCCGTGAAGCTCGATAATCAGCAGCGGCTGATCGGGCCAGTCCAGCGCCGTGGCCCGCTTGACCAGGCGCACATACTCGCGGTCCATCAGCTCCAGCGCGGCTGGCTCCAGGCCCGACCCCAGCAGATCGAGCGCGGCGTCGACGGCCTGCTGAACCTGCGGGAAGGCCGCCAGGCAGGTGACCCGCCGCTGTGGCAGCGCCCGCACCCGCAGCACCGCCTCGGTGATAATCCCCAGCGTGCCCTCGGAGCCGATAAACAGGCTGCCGAGGTCGTAGCCGACGGC
>DAOTUS010000581.1:0-2378 GCA_034437415.1 Herpetosiphonaceae bacterium | reverse complement strand
GGGATCGGGTCGCATTCTTTGATCCACGAAGGCCACGAAGATCACGAAGAAATCCCGTTCAAATGATGAGGATCCGTGGATTCTGGTGCCCGCCAGGCCACGGAGAGATGAACTTCGCGCAACGATGAGGAAACAACGTATGAGATTTTGGCTGCGCCTGGCGCTGCTTATCGCGCTGCTGAGCCTGAGCCTGGCGAGCGCCTCGGCCCACGGCGGCACCTACATTGTAAATGAAACCCGCGGGCGCTACTTTGTGGTCGCCTCGCTCTCGCCCGCGCCGATGAGCGTCGGCATGGGCGATCTCAGCGTGGCGGTGCGCGATAGCAGCACCTACCAGCCACTGCCGGTCAGCCAGATCTCGGTCCAGCTGGTGCCCGCGTCCGGCCCGCCGATCCGCTACCTGGCCGCCGTCGAGGGCGCGCCCGAGGATGCGATCTACGGCCTGCATACGCTCGATTTCAACGTCCAGGGCGACTGGCAGGTGCTGGTGCGGCTGGAGAACGGTGCTGAGGTCGAGGAGTTTAGCGCCACCGTGACAGTCATTGGCGGCGAGTGGCGCTGGATCAACACCGCGATTTATTTTATTCCCCTGGTGGCGCTGGCGGTCCTGGTGGGGCTGACCACACTGCGCAATCGGCGCCTGCGCGAAACATCCATTCAGCAATTGGAGACGAATAGTGATGCGAGTTAACCTGCGCGTACGCTCGGTGGCGATCGCCCTGGCGCTGCTGATTCCGCTGGTGGTGGCCTGTGGCGAGGCGGTCTCACCAACCCCGACGCCGATGCTCACCGTGATCGAGCCAGCCTTTGGGACGCAGCTGGCGAGCGGCCAGGCGCTGTTTGGCCAGTACTGCGCTGGCTGCCACGGCCAGTCCGGCGAGGGCCTCGGGCCATTTCCGGCCCTCAACAGCGGCCTGCACGCCTACAAACATCCCGACTGGGAGCTGATTGCGCTGATCAAGCAGGGCGGCAATGGCATGCCAGCGTTTGGCTCGCAGCTCAGCGATGCCGAGATCGTCGATATCATCGCCCGGATCAAGGCCTGGTGGGGTCCCGGCGAGCTTTCCGAGCAGCGCGAGATCTGTCTGCTCAGCCCTGGGCCAACGCCGACGCCGCAGGTAAGCAACTGATTTAGATCGAAGGATAGCATTGTGATCAAGATTGGGCACAACAATCAGGCGCGTGCGCTGCCCCGCCCGGCGGTCTGGCCGCTGCTGGTCAGCCTCGTGGGTCTTCTGTGCCTGCGCCGCCGCCGGGCCTTTCAATGGGTCATTAAGTTCAACTGATATGTTAATGTTCTATATGAAAGGACGATTTCCCATGCGACAGTTTCTTCTACTGGCAGCCATCGTGGTTGCCCTCATTGCCAGGCCAGCGCTCGTCTCGGCCCACGCCAAAGTCGTCAGTTCAACCCCGGACAATGGCGCAACCGTCGCTCAGGCGCCCAGCGCAATCACGATTAAGTTCGATAGCGAGCTTAACTCTGAGGGCGCCAAGCTCACCGTCATCGCTGCCAGCGGCGCGCCCGTTGACACCGGCGATGGCGCCGTCGATCTGAGCGACACCGAGCGCAAAACAATGACCGTCTCGCTCAAGAGCGGCCTCGGCGCCGGGGTCTACACGATCAACTGGGTGGTGCTTGGCGACGATGGCCACGAGGTGAGCGGCACGCTTGGCTTTACCGTCGCGGGCGCAACCGCCGCCCCGGCCCCAGCCGCGCCCGCGTCAACCGATGCCGCCGCCCCGACCGATGCCAGCCTCCCGGCCACTGGCGGCGCGAGCCTGCCGCTGACCTGGCTGTTGCTTGGCGGGCTCGTGGCTGGCGTTGGCTGGCTGCTGCGCCGCCGTTCGCTGGCTATCGCGCTGCAACGTGGCTAAATAAAGGAATGCGGGCTGGCGGCGGGACTTAATCTTCCTGCCGCCAGCCCGCAGCATTGCTATGAAACGTATTGGCTTATTTGTGATCCTGCTCTGGGCGCTGCGGCCGGGATCGGCCAGCGCCCACGCGATTTTGGTCGAGAGCAGCCTGCCCAACGGTGCGGTGCTGGACGTGCCGCCGGCGGCGGTGACGCTGCGCTTCAGCGAGGCGCTCGAGCCAGAGTTTAGCTCGATTCAGCTCTATGGCGAGGATAGCATTCCGATTGGCCTGGAGCGCGCCAGCTTTTCCGCCGCCGAGGTGATGGCGGTCGGCCTGCCCGAGACGCTGCGGCCGGGATCGTACACGCTGGTTTATCGGGTGCTGTCGGCGGTCGATGGGCATAGCTCGGTCGGCTTTGTCCTGTTCAGTATTGGCACGGGCACGGCACCGCTGGAGGCCTCGGTGGCGCTGCCGCCCACCAACACCGGCCCCACGCCGACGGCGATTGCCCTCAAGTCGC
>DAOTUS010000580.1:0-2752 GCA_034437415.1 Herpetosiphonaceae bacterium | reverse complement strand
CCTTCCAGACCGCCAGCTCCTCGGAACCCTGGGCCAGCGCCAGCAGCACATAGATGCCCGCGCCCAGCCCCACCGTCAGCACGAGCCAGCCCGCCAGCAGGCGCAGGTCGGCCCCGGCGCCGCTGTAGCTGGATTCGGTGGCGTACAGCAGCGGGTAGCGGCGGCTGGAGAGGGTGCCGAAGCCAAGCAGGGCCAGCCCCATCGCCCCGGCCCCCAGCAGCGAGCGGCGGATCGAGCGGCGCAGGCGGCCGGTGGGGTCGAGCTGGCCCCAGCGGCGCCCGAGCAGAATCAGCAGCAGCGCGGCCTCGAGGTTGTTGGCGAGGCTGAACGCCCCGGCCAGCGCGGCGTGGCCCCACCGCAGCCCCAGCACAAACAGGGCCGAGAGCGCAATGTTGACGGCCACCGTGATCAGCCCGACCACCACCGGGGTGCGGGTATCCTGCATCGCATAAAACGCCCGGATCAGCACCTCGGAGGCGGCAAATGCGGGCAGCGCGGTGGCATAGAAGATCAGCGCGCTGGCGACAAGGCTGGTCGACTGATCGTTGAACTCGCCGCCCTGGAAAATCACCCGCACGATCGGCACGCTCAGCGCCGCCAGACCAACCGCGGCGGGAAATACCGTCCACAGCACTGTGCGCAAGGTTCCGCGCACGATGGTGGCGAACTCGCCGGTGTTGCCGACGGCGTAGAAGCGCGCGAGCTGCGGGAACATCACCGTGGCCAGGCTCAGGGCGAAGATCCCGTGGGGCAGCAGCATCAGCTGATAGGCCTGATTGAGCGCCGTGGCCTGGCCATCGTCAGCCAGCTTCAGCGCAATCACATTCATCACGATCAGGTTGATCTGCAGCGCCGCCTGGCCAAACACCCGCGGCGCCATCAGCGTGCCGATCCGGCGCACCGCGCTGTCGCGCCACTCGAGCAGCGGCTGGTAGCGAAACCCGGCCCGAAATACCCCCGGCAGCTGAAACAGCAGATACAGCAGCGCGCCAATCACCACGCCCCAGGCCACACCCTCGATCGACACCGCCTGCCCGTCCGTCTGCACAATCACGCTCTCGGGATATCTGGCCCAGCCCGAGCTGGCGAACCACGGCGCGAAAAATACAATTCCAACAATAATCGAGACGTTGTAGATCACCGGGGCCAGCGCCGGCAGCGTAAATCGATCGAGCGCGTTCAGCGTGGCCATCGCCAGCCCGCCCAGACCCAGCAGCAGTGGCGACAGCAAAAACAGGCGGGTCAGATAGACCAGCAGCGCGTGCTGCTCCGGGGTAAAGTCTGGGTAGATCAGGCTCATCAGCGGCCCGGCCAGCAGCGCGATCAGCGCCGACACCGCCACCAGCAGAATCAGCGCAATGTTCACCACGGTGTTGGTGATCTGCCAGGCGCGCTGGGCATTTTTGGTGGTCAGCACCTCGGAGAACACCGGAATAAAGGCCGAGCCAAGCGCCCCGCCAATAATCACCAGATACAGCAGATCGGGGATCTGGAAGGCGGTTTTGTAGATATCGGTGGTCGCATTGGTGCCAAAGGCGCTGGCGAACATGCGCTCGCGCACCAGCCCGATCACCCGGCTGAGCAGAAACCCAACCATCACGATTCCGCTATTGAACAGCACGCCCCACGAGCGGGCCGCCGGGCTGACAGGAGACGTTGATGAACCCGAGGAGTCATTGCTCATTTGATAGCTTTCTGGTATAATCCTTCTTCGCTGAAATCATGTCAGAGGCTGCGTGGCCTCGGCATTTTGTTATGATACCAGATACCAAAAAAACCTTTAGAGGAGGTCACGTTGGCTAATACAGTTTCTGCCCGCAAGCGCATTCGTACCAACGAACGCCGCCGCGTCCGCAACCTGATGGTGCGCTCGGAATTGAAGACGTTCGTGAAAAAAGCCGTCCAGGCAACCGCCGCCAAAGCCGAGAATACCCCGGTCACGCTGGCAACTGCGCTGAAGGCGCTGGATCAGGCTGCTGCGAAGGGCATCATTCACAAGAATCAGGCCGCTCGCCGCAAATCACGTCTGGTTCGCCGCTACAATATTGCCAACGGCATCGGCAAGTTCACCACCATTCAGTAGTTTTGCAAACCCGCCGCTAAAACACAAACAAGGCCCGTTTGGGCCTTGTTTGTGTTTTAGCGGGCGGCGGGATCCCCGATCCTCGATCTCCTAGATCGCCAGATCACCCATTCGGGAGAGACGAACAATGCCAGCACCAACCTCGATCAGATGGCGAGAAAATCGGCCCGTGCGTTCGGGAGCAACCTCTGAAGGGGTTAGCGTGGCGCTCCGGTGACTGTCGTGGTTGCCATATGGGTGACCTCCTTGTGGATTGAAGGGGATTAACTGGCCGTCGATTGAACGCCGCGAGCTGGCGATCTGGCGCTTAGTCTAGCGATCGACCAGCGCCATGTCAATCCATCGTGCGACTGACACGGCCCCTTGGTCGAACGGCTATGATTGGGCGATTATTGACTGTTTAGGTTGAGGTTTGTGTGAAGCTTGTCGAAGTTCTAGCCCTGTACGACCAGTACGAGCGCCGCGAGGCCACTGTTCCCAACTTTCAGCGCGAGGAGACCGCAGCGGTGGTCCGGCTGGTCGCGCCGCCGCCAGCGCCAAGCATGCTGGTGTACTCGCAGCTGAGCGTCGCCAACGCCGACGCCGTGATCCGCCAGCAGATCGCGGATTTTACCGCGCGGGGCCACGGCTTTGAGTGGAAGCTGTACGACCACGATCAGCCCGCCGACC
>DAOTUS010000579.1:0-3438 GCA_034437415.1 Herpetosiphonaceae bacterium | reverse complement strand
GTGCAGGCCCAGATCGTCGGCCCGGCCCAGACGCTGGCCCCGCTCGTTCCGCTCAGCCTGGAGATCAACGCTGGCGCCTATCGCGGCCCCGCCGAGCTGCGTCTGTTCGACGGCGCCGGGCGTCTGGAGCACAGCGCCACGCTGCAGCTGGCGGGCGCGGCGGTCGCGGTCCCGTGGCAGGCTGGCGGCGCGCTGGGCGCCCACCCGGCGGTGCTGCTGATCGAGGGCGCCGTGGCGGGCATCGCCAGCCGCGCCTATCAGCTCGATGCCGAGACGCGGATTGTGACCGGCCTGCCGCGCTACGACAGCCTGTCTGGGCGAATCCGCGATTTTCTCAGCTCCGATGTCTCGGAGTACGAGTACCAGGGCTATAAGATCCGCGGCTACCGCTCGCCCGACAGCTACCTGATCTGGCTGCGCGACCACGTCCATCAGGGCCTGGGCTATCGCTATTTTGATCCGGATATGACCAGCACCCTGGACTATTTTCGCCGCGAGCAGAAGCCCGACGGCGCCTTCGACGACTATTTTGCCATGCTCGGCGCAACCCCGATCCAGGGCCGCACCGCCGTCGAGGCCGATCTGGAGTATCTGTTTGTGCAGGGCGTCTATCATGCCTGGCAGGCCACCGGCGACGATGCCTGGCTCAAGCTCAATCTCCCAGCGATGGAGCGCGGCATCGCCTACAGCACCGGCGATCCAACCCGCTGGAACTCGACGCTTCAGCTCATCCGCCGCCCGCTGACGATTGACACCTGGGACTTTGAATACGGCGGCCCGACCATCGCCCCCGACGGCAAAGTCTCGCCGCGCCACTGGATTGACGCCAAAAGTCGCTTCGGCGTGATGCACGGCGACAACACTGGAATGGCCTACGCAATGCAGCTGATGAGCCGCATCAACGCCCGATCCGGCGATGTCGCTGCCGCCGCCACCTGGGCCGAACGCGCCACCCAACTCATGGAAAACTTGAACAATCTGGCCTGGAATGGCCGCTTCTTCACCCACAATGTGCTGGAGGAACCTTTCGATATCCCCGGCGTCGATGAGGCCACCCAGCTCTCGCTCTCGAACGCCTACGCGCTCAACCGCGGGGTGCTCTCGTCCGAGCAGGCGCGGGCGATTATCGACGAGTACTATCGCCGCCGCAGCGCCAGCCCAATCAGCATCGGCTCCGAGTGGTACAGCATCGATCCGCCCTTTCCGGCGGGCGTGTTTGGCACCAATCCCGGCTGGGGCAACGTCCCCGGCGAGTATGTCAACGGTGGCACGATGCCGCTGGTCGGCGGCGAGCTGGCGCGGGGCGCCTTCCGCTGGGGCCAGGAGGCCTACGGATTCGATATTCTACAGCGCTACGAGCAGATGATCACCATTCAAAATGGCACCTACCTGTGGTACTCCCCGGTTGGCAACCCCGGCATCTCCGGCCCCGACACGCTGGCGACCGATGGCTGGGGCAGCACGGCAATGCTGGCGGCGCTGCTCGAAGGCGCGGCTGGCATCGCCGACAATGGCGCACTGTATCGCGACGTGACCATCGCGCCACGCTGGGCCGCCGACCCCGAGGTTCGCCAGGCGACCGTGACGACCCGCTACGCCGCCTCACTTGGCTATGTCGCCTACACGTGGAGCCTCCAGGAGCGCGGGCTGCGCCTCCAGCTCACCGGCAGCGGCAGCCGCGCCCATCTGCATATCCTGCTGCCAGCTGACGCGCCCGCCGACCTGCAGGTCAGTGTCAACGGTGCGCTAACCCGCACGCTCACGCGGGAGGTGGGAGCCAGCCGCTACCTCGACCTGAGCCTGATCAATCCGATCGCGCTGGTTGAGGTGCGCTGGTAAAGCGCTAAAATGCTAAAATGGTGCATAGCCAAAAGGGACACAGCCGCCTGTGTCCCTTTTGGATTGAGCTGCCGCGCCTACCGATCGATAGTGACCGTTGCCTGCAGGTCAAACATCAGCTTGAGCGCCTCGCCCAGCGGCTCGGGCCACTCGACCCCATCCATTGTCGTTATGGTGCCTTCATCAGTCGTTAGCACATAGGTAAAGAAGTCGCAGCAGGTATCCTTGGGCAGATACTGACCGCCCAATGCTTTGAACTCTGGGCGATTGACGACTTCCACGAGGGGCTGAATCTGCTCAGGGCTGGAGTTCACCGTGACAACGCTGGTACCGTTGGCCAGCTCCAGCTTGCCATCGCTCCAGACCACCAGGCGCTGCATAATTCCGGCAATTCCGCCGCTGGTCTCCAGGGTCGCGACAACTGTTGGCGCCCCACCTGGTGCTGGCGCCGTTGTCGCGGCCGCTTGGGTTGGCGCCGTTGGCGCTATCGCTGTGGCTGGCGCCGTGCTGGCTGGCGCCGTTGCGGTCGCTGAACCTGTCCCGGCTGCGCTTGTGGTTGGCTGCCCAGCCTCGGTGCCACAGCCAACAATCAGCAGCAGCAACGCGATCCCCGTTAGTGCTCGTCTCACTCTGTATCCTCCGCCCCTTCAACCAACAAATCGTAGCTCGCGGGCACGCCGCCCTGCGCCGTCACCAGAATACTGATGTTAAACCGTGATGTTGCGCCGGGGACAAGCACATCATCCTCAGCAAAACCACTGCCCACATACAGCACATTCCCTTCGCTATCGTACACAGTGGCATAAATCTGGACGAATTTAGCCCGCTTGGTGCCTGTATTGGTCACATTGCCACGGATCTCAGGAAAGAAATCCTGAATCAGCTCGCTGCCTTCCCCGATTTCCAGGTCACGATAGCTGTAGCCAAGCTGAAAGCCAGCTGGTTTAGAGCGCACCTCAACCTCAATCTTATCGTATGGCTGGAGTGTCCGGCTAAACAGCACGGCCCAGCCGGCCTTCTGGCCAGGGTTGAGATACGAAATCCCAACATAGCCATCTTCGTGATCAATTTCCTTCCCGTCTTTGTCCAGCAGTACGACCGTGACCTTAATGCCCTCACGGGGCACGCTGCCCTCATTGGTGACCGTGCCATTGAACCAGGTCGTCGATTCATCGCCAGGCAGGGTGCGGGTGCGCGTATTCGCCACAATCAGTTTCTGCTCTTCTTCCGGCGCCTTGGTTGGCACGCTGATCGGCGCACGGGTGGGCGGGACATTCCGCGTTGGCGCGGTGGCCCCAAATTCAGTCGGGGTTGGCCGCGGCAGATTGATCGGCCGCGCGGTTGGATCGCCCAGGGTAATCAGCGGTGGTCGCGGTGGGAGATTATCATTCTGAAGCACTTTGCTGAGGCCAAAAGCGCCCAGCCCACCGACAAGCAACACCATACCCAGCACAATAACCAGGATTGGCGAAACCCCTTTGCGCGGTGGCGGCGCATACATTGGCTGCGACGGCGGGCCATAGCCGCCCGATGGCTGCGGATAGCCGATTGTCTGCTGGGCGGGCATAAATCCAGGATTGCTGCCGGCCGCCTATGGTG
>DAOTUS010000578.1:0-4139 GCA_034437415.1 Herpetosiphonaceae bacterium | reverse complement strand
TTCGATGCGGCACGGGCGTTGGCAATCATCGGCTATTACCAGCGGCGAAATCATGCCGCGTATGTCTCCCATCGCAAACGAAAATTGGCCGAATTGGCGGCTCGGGGGGACCTTGCGTTATAATACTAATTGACTTTAAACAATGGGCCACACGGGGCGGAAAATCCGCCCGAATCGACCAGAATTCGCCCGAATCGGTGCCACTGGAGCATCCCCAGGGGGGCAAAATTACAAAAATTTTACCGACAACGGCGGGGGACCGCTCAGGTGGAATTCTGCAACACTCTCTACTTGGAGAAAGATATGACAGAAAAGAAGAGTGTCCTGGTGATTGGCTTGCAACCAACACTCATCAATTTCTCTGACCCCGACTACGCGGCTTACCCTGGCATGGACGCGGCGAAGGTATTGGCCGGCCTCAAAGCCTCTGGAGACAGCTTGACTGACCTCGGCTACGAGGTGCAAATGTGCTTGACCGATTTTGGCGAAACTGCTGAGGCAGTTGTTCGAGACCAACTGGAGCAGAAGCGGTTTGATTGCATACTCATCGGGGCGGGCGTACGAACGATCGCAGGAAACTTCCTATTGTTTGAGAAGTTGATAAACGTCGTGCACGCGCACGCTCCTCAAGCCAAGCTCTGCTTCAACACTAAGCCGACTGACACAGCTGAGGCAGTACAGCGCTGGCTCTGAAATGCAAGACGCCTTTGTGCTTTCGCAAGGCACAGCTGCCTAACCTCTAGAGGTGCTGTGGTCGCCCGATGGCCGCGGCGCCGTCGTCAGCGCGGCAGCCTATCAGTCCGCGCCCCTGGAGTGGCTGCCCAGCGACGATAGCCCGGCGCTGCCGCTCAGCACGGTCGGCCGAATGCTGCGCTGGGGGCAGTAGTGGCTAGTCGCTGGCAGTCGCTCACGCAGAGGATGCATCGGCGCCAGTACCCCGTTGGCTGAGCCTGTCGAAGCCCAGGGTTTTGGCTTCGACAGGCTCAGCCAACGATAAGCAAACCACGGCTGACGGACCGCTAGCAGCCAGAAAATCTCAGGGCCACCCAAAGCGTTTAAACTGCTCTGGGTGGCCCTAAACCCTACTAGCTACCCGCTACACCAGCTACCGGCTATCCTCGTCGCTTGGGTTCAGGCGCGGGGCCGCGCTGGTCTTGTTATCGCCATACAGCGTGCCTTGAAACAGCGGCTCCGAGGTGATGCCATCCGCATCGGCCCGCGCTGGCGGTGTGGTCAACATCCCATGCTCGTGGGCCGGGTTGGGCATGTGCGGCGGGATATTGGGCTGCTCAGCAGGCTGCTCTTTTCCGACGAAATCGCGCTCAACCGCATCAGTATCTTTGAATAATGGATCGCTCATCGCCACCTCCTTAAGAATATTGCTCCTTTTGGCTATAGCAGAGATCGGGCCGCCAGCCCGGCCGGCACGCTCAGCGCCACCTGATCGCGCCTGGGCGGCATTTTTCGGCTATACTTAGGCAGAAGGTGCGCTGGGCGCTTGATTTGGAAGGAGTCGCTGATGTACCGACGACAGGGGCCAGGGTGTTTAAGTGGCCTGATTATGCTGGTAGCCCTAGGGCTAGGCATTCTTGTTATTATGTCATTAACTGGAATTATCAACCCGATCGGCCAGCTTTTCGGGAATCCGCCCGCCCAGGTGAATGCGCCAGGGCCGGCGATTGTGCAGCAGCTGCGCGCCCGCAACGAATGGATCACCTTTTCGTATCAGGCCGATCAGCTGATTGAGGCTTCCCGCGAGGGCAACTTTTTGCAGAATTTACTCTTTGGCGACCGAATTTTGCTCCAGGCCCGTGGCGAGGTTGCGGCGGGGATTGATATGAGCCAGCTGCAGGATAACCAGATCATCAGCAGTGGCAGCGCGATTACGATTACGCTCCCACCTGCCCGGATTATCTACTCGAAGCTGGATAATAATGAGACTCGCATCTACGACCGCGAGCGCGGCTGGCTAAGCAAAGGCGATGTCAATCTGGAGAGCGACGCCCGCGCCTATGCCGAGCAGTCGATCACCCAGTCGGCCTGCGCGGCGGGCGTGCTCGATCGGGCCGCCGCCGAAGGGCGCAACAACGTCAGCGATTTTCTGAAAGCCCTGAACTATACGAGTGTCACGGTGTACGTCAGTAAAGTTTCCAACTGCGAAACCAGTGCGCTCCAGGCGATCCCAACTCCGGACGCGAGCTTTAACCCAACTGCTCCCGCCAATATTCCAACCGTCACCGCGCCGGGCGGGACGATCCCAACCTTTCCGCCAAGCGACGGCGGGCTGAGCGGCACTGCGGTGCCAATCACGCCCCAGCCATAATATTACGCGGGCTGGCCGATCGCGATGGATCGCCTCGGCCAGCCCACACCATGCACTATTTTGAAAGAGACCTATGTTTGAACTAACCTTTGATCAAGAAGCCCGCGCGTTGTACTGCTACTTTACCGAAATTACCGAGGGCGACGACGCAAATGAGTTGGAAGTCCCCGGCGTCTATTTGCTTGATGCCGCCGGGCAGCTGGTTGGCCTGCGGGTTGAGCTGGGCGAAAAAAAGCGCCGCAAGCTGCTTGAACACGCCCAGCAGCACGAGGGCGTGGCGCTGGACGAAGCCAGCAACCGTCTGACCCTGACATTTGCCGCCAGCCCGGTCGCCAGCGAAGAAGAGCTGCCCTATGGCGCAGTGATCGACCTGGATTCGAAGAATCGGGCGCTGGGCCTGGAAATCCAGTCGATGATCGAGTTCGATATCGAGGCGCGGCTAGAGGCGCTGGCCCCGCTGCTGGTCGAGTTCGATGAAGAGTTCGAGGCTGATGATGGCGCTGAGGCTGATGCCGATGTCGATAGCGAGGCCGTGATCACGGCCGCCCAGCCCGTCGACCAGCGGCCACGGGCGGCGGGCGTCTCGGCGACCTTGAGCGATGAGAACGTCCGGGCTGGTTTTGTGGCCCTGATCGGCAAGCCAAACGTCGGCAAATCGACCCTGCTCAACGCCTATCTGGGCCAGAAAGTCTCGATTGTCTCGCCCAAGCCGCAGACGACGCGAGTTCCGGTGCGAGGCATTTTGAATCGCCCGGACGCCCAGATTGTGTTCGTCGATACGCCGGGCATCCATCAGCCGCGCCACAAGCTCGGCAGCTTTATGGTCGATATGGCCCGCCGCACTATCCCCAACGCCGATGTGCTCTGCTTTGTGGTCGATATCAGCGAGCCGCCGTCACGCCAGGATCGTGAAATTGCCGAGATGGTGCTGAAGGCCCGCCAGCCGCATATTCTGGTCCTGAACAAGGTTGATGCCACCCGCGAGGCCGATCTGCACCTGCGCCAGTATCGCCACCTGGGCGCCTGGCAGTGCGAGGTGGCGGTCTCGGCCAAGAATCGGCTGGGCCTGGAGACGCTGCTTGAGGAGATCACGGCCCGTTTGCCCGAGGGCCCGCGGCTTTATCCCGAAGATCAGCTCTCGGACATGTCCGAGCGCGAGCTGGTCTCCGAGATGATCCGCGAGAAGGTGATGCTGAACACCGAGCAGGAGATCCCCCACTCGGTGGCCGTCGAGGTCGAGGAGTGGGAAGATCGCGAGAAGGCGATCTACATTCGGGCCAACATCTCGGTGGAGAAAGAATCCCAGAAGGGTATCATCATCGGGGCTGGCGGCGTGATGTTGAAGAAAATCGGCGCCGCCGCCCGCTACGAGATCGAGCGCTCGCTTGGCCAGCATGTGTTCCTGGATCTCTGGGTGAAGGTGCGCGAGAACTGGCGCCAGAAGCCCAGCGAGCTGCGCTGGCTCGGCTACGATGTAAAATTTTTCAAGGGGTAGCGTTTAGGAGCTAGCAGCTAGGAGCTAGCAACTAGTAAAATCCCAAATTGAGCGCCTAGAGTGCGCTCAATTTGGGATTTTGTTAACTCTCACGACCCGTATTGGTCAATAAGGTTCGCATCTTATTATGAGCAGATGTACCGCATAGCAAAGCCATGAATCGCTCAAATAGTGGTTGCTAACCTAACGAACCAAGATAACAAGCTACTAGTGGGTCACTTGCCATGTCCATTGGCATTCGTTCGTACCCTGTGCTATGCTTTGTCCAGCATTATCAGTATCCAGCATGGAGGTGTACCGTGAGTCGTCAGCCAACGGATC
>DAOTUS010000577.1:0-4549 GCA_034437415.1 Herpetosiphonaceae bacterium | reverse complement strand
CGCCCACGCACCCGCGACCACGAGATGGCGATTGCGCCAGCCGATGCCGCCGTGCAGCTCGCCGTCGTGCTGCCAGCCAGCCAGCTCGCCGCCAGTGTTGCCCGGCCGCGCCGCCAGTTCACCCCGGCGGTGGCCGAGGTGCTCCAGACCGAGCTGGCCCCGCCACCTGAGCTGCGCCGACCGCCGCTCTGGCTGGCCACACTGGTCGGGGCTGGCTGGGCCGGCATGCTGGTCTGGCTGATGCTGGGCTCGCTTGGCCCGCAAACCAGCCAGACCCCGCGCCTGCTCTTTGGGCTGGCGCTGACCGGGCTGGGCCTACTGACCTGGGGGCCGCTGCAGTGGGCAACCAGGCTGCCGGTGCTGACCTGGCGCGGCACCGTCGGCTGGGGCATCGTGCTGTGGACGCTGGCCTTTGTGCCGCCGCCAACCGAGGCGCTGGTGGCCGGGCTGCCCGACATCCCGGTGTACCTGCTGTTTTTTGGCGGGCTATTTCTGGCCAGCAACGCCCTCGCCCTGCCCCTGGTCTACCTCTGGGGTCTGCGGCGCTACCACAATCGGGCCGAGCGCTTTGATGTCAGTCGGTCCCGGCGCCAGGCGGCCGAGTTCGGCATTTTTGTCGCCCTGTGCGCTGTTTTCGCCGTAATGAACATCTTGGAGATTGTTACAGTGATTCTCTTAATCGCTATTCTCGCCCTGAGTGAGCTGGTGATGCTGTCATTAAAACGGTAAACGGCCGCACGCAGCTCACCAGGTCGATGTTCGGTCGTTGTCGATGTTCGGTCGTTGTCGATGTTCGGTCGTTTGCTTCTATGAGGTTGTTATGACGCGCACAATTGCAATTTTAGGCACTGGGCTGATCGGGGCATCACTGGGGCTGGCGCTGGGGACCGCCGACCCGGAGACGACCCCGCTGGGCAAGAGTCGGATTATCGGCTACGACAGCGACCGCAATCAGCTGCGCACCGCCCGTGGCCGCCTGGCCCTTGATGTTGAAGCGCGCTCAGCCGCCGAGGCGGTCAAAGAGGCCGATATCGTGATTATTGCCACCCCGGTGCAGACCGTGCCCGCCATGATGCGCGAGATCGCCCCGCACCTGCGCTATCGGGCGCTCGTCACCGATGTGTGCAGCACCAAGAGCGCGGTGCTGGGCTGGGCGCGGGAGCTGCTGCCGACCACCGTGAGCTTTGTCGGCGGCCACCCGATGGCCGGCCGCGAGACCGCCGGGGCCGATAACGCCGAGCTGGATCTGTTTCGCGGCTCGATCTACTGCCTCTGCCCGCCGATCAACGCCCAGCCCGAGGCGGTCGATCTGGCCACCGCGCTGGTTGAGACGATCGGCGCCAAGCCGTACTTTATCGATCCCGATGAGCACGATGCGTATGTGGCCGGGGTCAGCCACCTGCCCTTTATCCTGTCCGCCGCGCTCACCGAGGCGGCCGTGCGCTCGCCGGCCTGGCGCGAGATGCAGCTCCTGGCCGCCTCGGGCTTTCGCGATATCTCGCGGCTGGCCGCTGGCGACCCAATCATGCACCGCGATATTTGTCTGACCAACACCGCCAGCATCACCCACTGGATCAACGAAAGCATTCGGGTGCTGGTTGAGCTGCGCTCGCTGATCGATACCAACGATCGCGATGGCCTGACCGATCTGTTTACCCACGCCAAAACCGCCCGCGACACCTGGATGCTCCAGCCCGGCAATCAGCGGCCTGGCGAGGGCCAGCCAATCAATCGCGAGGAGCTTGGCAGCAACACCGTCACCCAGTTATTTTTTGGCAATCCGGGAAATTTACGCAAGAAAAAGAAAGAGTAGCCGCCAGTGCGCCGTGGGCCTGCGCCCATTGTTCACCGACACTATTTCTCAACGTGGAGGAATATCTTAAATGGAACGACCAATTCGGGTTCTCGTCGCCAAGCCGGGCCTTGATGGGCACGATCGGGGCGCAAAAGTTATCGCCCGGGCACTGCGGGATGCAGGGATGGAGGTTATCTATACCGGCCTGCAGCAGACCCCGCAGATGATCGTTGAGGCCGCCCTGCAGGAGGACGTCGACTGTATCGGCCTGTCGATTCTGTCGGGCGCCCATATGACCCTGCTGCCCAAAATTATGCAGCTGCTCAAGGACAACGAGGGCGAGGATGTGCTGGTGGTCGCTGGCGGAATCATCTCCGACGAGGATGCCCGCGCACTCCGCGAGCAGCACGGCATCGCCCAGATCTTCGGCCCCGGCGCGTCAACCCACACGATCATCGATTTTATTCGGGCCAGGGTCAAGCGCCCGGCGGTGGAAGGGTAGGCGACGGTGGAACTGGTCGAAAAAGCCCTGGCTGGCAATCGGCGAGCCTTATCACGCCTGATCACGGTCGTTGAGGCGGGCGATGCCACCGCTCGGCGCGCGCTGGCCGCCGTGTATCCCCACACCGGGCGCGCCCACATCGTCGGCGTCACTGGCGCTCCAGGCACCGGCAAGTCCACCCTGGTCAACCAGCTGGCGCTACACTGGCGGGCACAGGGCCGCACCGTGGCAGTGCTGGCGGTCGACCCGACCTCGCCGTTCAGCGGCGGCGCAATCCTGGGCGACCGCATTCGCATGCAGGCGCTCGGCGGCGATCCCGGCTGCTACATTCGTTCGATGGCCAGCCGGGGCAGCCTCGGCGGCCTGGCGCGCTCAACCGGCGACGCGGTGAAAGTGCTCGACGCCGCCGGATTTGAGATCGTCATCGTCGAGACGGTTGGCGCCGGACAGGCCGAGGTCGAGATCACCCGCGAGGCCCACACCGTAATTGTGGTGGAGATCCCCGGTATGGGCGATGATATTCAGGCGATCAAGGCCGGCATTCTGGAGATCGCCGATGTGTTCGTGGTCAACAAGGCCGACCGCGAGGGGGCCGAGCGAACGCTGCGCCAGCTCCAGATGATGCTGCACCTTGGCGCTGGCGAGCCGCGCGATGGCTGGGACCCGCCAATTGTGCAGACGGTCGCGAGCACCGGCAAGAATATCCCCGAGGTTGCGGCCGCCGTCGAGCGCCATCTTGCCCATCTCAAAACCCACGATCTGCTGGCCACCCGTGAGCGCCAGCGGATCGAGCGCGAGTGGACGATGATTGTGCGCGAGAGCCTGCTCAACGAGCTGTTCGCCCGCATCCCCGCCGCCGAGCGCGACACCCTGATCGCCCGCATGCAGGCCCGCGAGGTCGATCCGTATGCGGCGGCCAGCCAGGTGGTGGCGGCGGTCTTTGGCGAGCCCAGCTAGCTGAACAGCCCAGACCAAACAGCGACGGCTCGGATCCTGGTTGGATCCGAGCCGTTGGTATTGGGCCAGACCAGCCTACTTGCGCAGGCGCCACAGCCCCTGCACCAGGCCAACCAGGCCGCCAAACGCGGTCGCCAGCCCGCCGCCGAGGCGAATATAGTACTGTGGCGAAAATAATGATCCAACCCTGGCGTACCCGATGTGGACATAGACCACATACAGCCCGCCGATCAGCGCCGCCACGCTGAGCACCAGAATGAGCGGCAGCTGTTTCTTGGCGATCACCGTGCTGTGGCGGGTCTCGACAAACGCCACCAGCTCCTCGGCCTCGGCAAAAACGCAATCGCGGCGCTGCATCACCTTCTGGATAATCGCATAGCGATTCAACCAGCCTGTTTAACCTACGAGAGCAGGCTGACCGCCATTAATGAATCGGCCGACTGGACGACTGGCTGCTGGTGGATAACGTTCGCCTGCCAGTTCGGCTGATTGAGCGGAAACACCGGCTTGACCGAAATAATCGGCAGCGTATCCACCAGCGAGGGAACATAGACGCTCAGTGAGAGAATATGGCTAAGCTCGGTTTGGCTGAGCAGATCGAGCACCAGGGTGCGGGTATCATTCGATACGTTTTTGAGGCTGGTCAGGGGGAAGTAGCGGGGGCCAAATTTGGTTTCATTGATCAGCAGAGAGTAGTCGCATAGGGTGATTCGTACAACCTGCTGGTCGGCGACACTAATCTGAAGGCTCATATATTCATTCAGAACCACAGTGGTGGTTTCTTCGGCCGGTCTCAGGGTAATCAACAGGGTATCAAGGCTATCATCGTAGTGAAAAGTGTACTCGTGCATTGGCAGGGTTCCTCCTGATTGAATTCATTTACACGGCCTCAACCCAGTCGTTAAATCTTTAGCTACTCGCAGTATAGTGTACTATTTTGGTTAGTATACCGTGACAATTGTACTATTTAAATTTTTTAATAGTCCTAGCAAAAGACCAGCCACCTTCATCGGTAGCTGGTCTTTTGCCTGCCAGAAAAAAGCTAGCGAACTCTTGGCAGCACCCAGCGCTGAATCCGCTGGGTACCTTTTTCGCCAATGTAGACGCTGCCATCGGGGGCGAAGGCGACGCCGCTTGGCCGATTCAGCGCGGCTTCATCGGAGCCCTCGCCACCCCAGGTAATCAGGGCGCGGCCGGTGATATCGTACAGCGTGGCCACGCTGCGATCGGGGATCGAGACCACGACGCGACCATCGCTGCCTGCAGCCAGGAATGGGTCAAGGTAGGTGTCGGGC
>DAOTUS010000576.1:0-10019 GCA_034437415.1 Herpetosiphonaceae bacterium | reverse complement strand
AGTTTGCCCAGGTGGTGGTGTGCTTTATGGATCTGAACGAGCCGACGATTGGCGCGGCGATCGACCAGGTGGTTGGCGCTGGGATCCAGCAGCTGGTGGCGGTGCCCTACTTTTTGCAGCTGGGCGGCCATGTGCGCGAAGATCTCCCGGCTGAGATTGCCGCCGCCCGTGAGCGCCACCCCGCCGCCACGATTTGGCTGGCCGCGCACCTTGGCTATGCCCCAATCATCGCCGACGTGATCGCCGACCGGGTGGCCGAGTCCCTGGCAGCGGCTGAGGCCGATCGGTAACGCTGGATCTAAACCTAATACCGTTCAAATAAGGGGACCACGCCAGTTTTTGCCCTCTCCCCGTGGCCCAGAGGGCACCCCCGCGGGCACCGCTGCCCAAAGGGCACCCGCCCTGTGCGCGGGAGAGGGCAAAATCGCTTATTTAAACGGTATTGGATCTAAACCCAAACGACCGACGGCGGGCCAATTGCTGGCCCGCCGTCGGTCGTTTAGCTGCGCGTAGTTTCAGCGATCCTAACGCTCAGTGCGGGCCAGACGCGCAACCCCCAGCGTTTGCTGCTGCCGCTGGGCGGTGTAGGGAGCGCCATCAACCCAGGCGGTGATAAACGGCAGCCAGCGCATAAATGGCACCGCTGCGCTCGCGACCGTGACGCTGGTGGTGCTGCTGGCGCTGTTGACGGTGTTGGTGGCGGTGACCTGGGCGGTGTAGGTCGCCGCGCTGGCGTAGGTGTGGGTGATCGTGCTGGCGCTATTCACCACCGGCGAGCCATCGCCAAAGTTCCAGGCATAGGTAATATTGGATCCGGCGCCAGTGGTCGCGGTGAAGGCGGTGGTTGCCCCGAGTGTGGTCGGGCTATCGCTGGCCAGACTCAGGCCAGCGATGGCGACATCCGGCCCTGCGACGGTGACGCTGGTGGTGGTGCTGGCGCTGTTGACGGTGTTGGTGGCGGTGACCTGGGCGGTGTAGGTCGCCGCGCTGGTGTAGGTGTGGGTGATCGTGCTGGTGCCAGTTACGACCGCCGTGCCATCGCCAAAGTCCCAGCTATAGGACACGTTGGTTCCGGCGGCGATTGTCGCGGTGAAGGCCGTGGTTGCGCCAAGCCCGGTCGGGCTATCGCTGCCCAGACTCAGGCCCGATACGGCTTGATTGATGGTTGTGTTATCCGACTCGCGGACAATCACCAGGCCCCGCTCGATATCGCTGATCAGCAGGTTGCCGCTGGGCAAAAATGGATAGACGCCCCAGGCGCCGTTATAGTTAGCGCTGTCGCTGCCAGGGTAGGTATCCAGGAAGGCGCGCTCGGAAATTGCATTCGGATTGGTGATATCCAGAATGGTCAGGCCGCGCCGATAGTTGGACATATAGTATTTGTTGCCAATCGTATAGCCGTTATGGTCGATCGCCCTGGTCGGCCCATCCCAGACCGCGCTGATTGTCGGGACCAGGAGGTTGCTGAGATCCAGCGTGCGGACACGGGTGTTATGGCCCAGGCCGCCCTCATCCAGCTCGTCCTGAATAAACATATGCATTGTATCGGCGGTATACCAGCCCGAGTGGGCGTAGCGGCTGCCGGTATATGGCGTCGAGCTAATCAGCGTGGGCGTCGCGGGATTGGTGATATCCCACAGCTTGACCCGATTGCTGGACGCATTCCCGCTGCCGTTGAAGTCGATCATAATCTCACACGGGTTATGCCCGCTGGCGCACTGGCTGGTGCGGCTATCGGTGATGATCATGCTAGTGGAGTCGTGGGTATAGCCGATATTCGCGCTGGGTGCCCCAATCAGGGCAGGGGTGGCGGGGTTGAGTAGGCTGAAGGCGCGGAATATGCCCGATGTTTTATTGGTGCCGTTCATATACAGGGTGGCGGTTTTACCCGGCAAGGCCGTATTGAGCGCATAGTCGACATTCTTGACATAGACCGTGTGTGACGTGGTGAAGTCACTGCTCATGGTATTGGCCAGGCTAACACTGGGGCTGGCATTGCTCAGATTGTTCAGATTAATAATCTGCAGACCTGCGCTGGCCTCGGTGGAGATATAGGCGTAGGCGTTCCAGCGATTCTGGGCGTTGTTGAAAAACTGATAGACCTTGACCTCGCGCCAGATACTATTTATTCCCGGCACGGTGCCAATCACGACCGGATTGACCGGATCGGTCACATCGACCACGCCGGTGCCAGTATCGACGCCAATCACGGCATACTCACGGCCGGTGTTCAGGTCTACATGGCCCCACAGATTGCTGCCATCGGTGGCCCCGCTGAACTGGCTCAGCGCCACGCTGCCCAGGAAATCCATGCCACGGCAGGGGAAAATTCCGGCCATCCCGGCGACACAGTCCTGGCGGGCCAGCGGCGTCGCCAGCTCGCTTGGAATCACCAGCTCCGGGCTACCGGGGGTGATATCGGCGCTATCCTCAAGCCGATCGCGATCTTCGACCCGGCCAAATCCACGCTCAAGCAGCGGCTGGCGATAGCGCGCCGGAATGCCCTTGATGTAGGTCGGGTTGTTGAGCGAGCTTTGGGTGGTGTAGCCATCGCGCAGGCTGTAGCCGCCCTGGACCGGAATCTGGTTGCCAACCAGCAGCACAACCTCGCGGGCATCGAAGAAATACTCGCCCGCCGCCACCCGCACCGCGCTGCCTTGCCCGGTGGCCTGCTGAATCGCATACCTAATCGTTCGACACGGCAGCCAGGGCTGGTCGCACGCGCCAACATCGCGGCCGCTGGGCGCAACATACATTTTGTGATCGTGATTGCTGTGGGCGAAGGCCGCGCCAATCGGCGCCAGCACTAGGGCGGCCAAAATTCCAATCAGGGCACCGATTGTCAGGTGCGACGAACGTGTTCCGCGAAAACTCATGCCAGATCCTCTGTTCACTAAGCCAAACCAAACCATCAAGTCAAGCGCACCAGGGCAAGCGCCGCCGTGGATTGCGGTGGATTGCGGTGCGCTGGGTTATTAATTATACGGGTGAGAAGCGCTCTCCATTATAGCGAAGTTTTACGAGCGCCTGTAGTTCTCCGCTCTGCGGCGTCCAATCGCCTTGCCGGGCCTGATCTGACTGTGCTTCCGGTCGGTTTTCGCTAGATTTTTTGCATAAAAGTACTAACCCAGACGTGGACTGGGGTGCGTTGTAGCGCACGGATGCGCCTGCTATACTACGAACACCGTTCATTATCCGCGTATTCTGATTTGTGCATATGTGCGAATCAGCCGTCTGTTCAATAAGGCGACAGCGTTATGGCAACCCTAGCATTCTCTGCTCTATGTTCTATGTCACCGCAGACATGCTCCTGCAGTTCAATGCAAACACCCCATGGTGGAGTTCTGTAATCCCTGCGCTACCACGTTGTTTGCCTACGCTACCCCGGTTTCCACTCAACGGAGAGATTTTGTCTGGCACGGCTACGTTTCTTTCCATGTACAGGGAGGCCATTGTGAACATGTTTTTTAATTCGTCCCGCCAGCGCTCGTCCAGCGTCAGCGCGCTGCTGATCGGTCTGCTGATTATTCCGCTGCTGGCCGCCTGTGGAGCTGCCTCAGGTGGCGCCGCCACGGCCACACCGCCGAGCAGCCCCACCAGCACCGTCGCCCCGGCGCTGAAGGTCGCCATGATTGCGCCCAACCGAATCTTCGATAAAGGCTATATGGAGCTGGCCTGGAGCGGGGTTCAGCTGGCGGAGAAAGAGCTTGGCGCCCAGGTGAAGCCGGTTGAGGTGCTCGACACCACGCTGGTGATCAAGAATGTCGACGATCTGGTCAGCCAGGGCTATACCGTGATTGTCATGGTCTCGCCACAGCTCCAGGAGCTGTCGCTGGAGGCCGCCAAGAAATATCCCCAGATCACCTTTATTGGGGTTGACCACGCCCAGGCGACGGTCCAGCCCAATCTGGTCGGGCTGGTGTTCAACGAAGATCAGGCCGGCTATCTGGCGGGGGCGCTGGCCGCCGCGATGAGCAAAACCGGGAAGGTTGGCGCGGTCCTGGGCACCGACGTGATCCCGCAGCTGTGGGCGTTTGGCGAGGGCTTTCGCAAAGGCGCCCAGGATCAGAAGCCGGAGATTGAGGTCACGCTGGTCTACCACAATCAGGTTCCGATTGAGCAAAGCTTTGTCGACCCCGAGTGGGGCCGCCTGCAGGCCAACCTGATGCTCGATCAGGAGATCGACGTGATTTTCGCCGCCGCTGGCGCCACCGGCAACGGCACCCTGCTGGCGATCGCTGAGCGCCAGGATAGTGGCGCGATGGGCATTGGCGTGGATACCGATCAGTACCTGACCCTGACCGAGGCCCAGCCGATTCTGCTCTCTAGCAGCGTCAAGCAGGTCGATCAGGGCATTCTGGCGATTATCAAGACGATCAAGGCTGGCACGGTTCAGGGCGGTAATTTCCCAGGCAGCATCGGCCTGGCGCCGTTTCACGATTTCGAGAGCAAGATTCCCGCCGACGTGAAGCAATCCCTGAGCGCGCTCCAGCAGAAGCTGGCCAGCGGTGAGCTGAAGGTTAATCTGCCCGCCCGCCCGACGCCGTAGCGCTGGCTTAGGATGCAGGGCATGTGCATTCAAGCATACTGTTACTGGTATAATACAGCTTAACTTTTCTGGTCAGAGGATCCAACCATGCAGCGTATACGTGGCCTGGGAGTCAAGCTTCTGCTCTTGATTATTGGCGGGATGAGTCTGCTGGCGGTGCTGATCACCGCCCAGATGGTTGTCTCGCTGCTGCGAGTGCGCGATCAGGCGCTGCAAAATGCCGCGACCGGGCTGGAGGATCAAAGTCGAACCCAGCTGTCGCTGCTGCACGAGCAGCTCACCGCCCGCATTCAGGAGCGCCTCTACGATCTGTCGGATGTGAATCTGACCGTCTCTCGGGCCATGCTCAGCGCCAACAGCAGCCAGGTTGTCGCCGCCGACTACGCCCAGAGCGTTAGCTTGGCCACGCTCCCGAGCGGCGTACAGGTCGATCCACGCCCAGGCCGGATCAGCAGCATCTATGTTCCGGCCGGCGTGGACAGCGCCAGCGTCTCCGCCGATCTCGTCTCCAGCGCCCTGTTCGATACCCTGCTGCCGCCCCAGCTGCTGGCCAAACAGGGTATTCTGGCCGCCGCCTATGTTGGCCCCAGCGGCCTGGTGCGGCTCTACCCGGCGGTTGATGTGGCGCAGCAGACGTTTGCCTTCGAGCAGGCGCTGCTGCAACAGTTCCGCCAGCAGGGCCAGCGCTCGATCTGGCTGGCCGCGTTTCCCACGCCGACCTTTATCAGCACCGTCGATCGGCGCATCACGGCGGTGGTCACGCCGCTGTACGAGGCGCAAACGCTCCGCGGGATCCTGGTTAGCTACATCTCGCTCGGCTCCCTCACCGCCGACCTGATTGGGATTCAGCCGACCCAGGACAGCTGGATTTTTGTGCTTGGGCCGGATCGCCAGCTGATCGCCACCTCAGAGCGCTTTCTCGGCTTTTTGACCGATCAGGCGGCGCCAGCGGCCAGCGAGGTGTTGACCGTGACGCGCACGATCAGCCCGCAGCTCGACCAGCTGATTGAGCAGATGGTGGCGGGCGGCCAGGGGCTGGAAAAAATCCCGCTGGCCGATCGCCAGTATCTGTTTACCTACCGGCCGATTTTGGAGACCAACTGGAGCCTGGCCCTGGCGGTGCCAATCGACGAGCTGACCAAGTCGGCCAGCACCGTCGCCGAGAGCATTGTCCAGACCTCGCAGGATACTCTCTGGTCCACCGTGCTGACGACCGGGCCGCTGCTGGTGGCCGCCATTCTCCTGGGCCTGTACTTCACCCGCCGCCTGACCAGACCGCTCGGCGAGCTCGCCAGCGCGGCCCGAGCGATCGCCCACGGCAGCTACACCCAGGAGGTCAAGATTCACTCCCGCGACGAGATTGGCGAGGTCGCCGAGGCCTTCAATCTGATGAGCCACTCGATTGTGGCCGCCCAGGCGCAGCTGCAGCAGGCCAACCGCGAGCTGGAGGGCACTGTCCATGAGCGGACGCTGGATCTCGAGACGACGATCGCCCAGCTGCAAACCTCGCTCGATCGCCAGAACGATCTCGATCGCCAGCTCAAGAATGCCTCAACGCCGCTGATCCCGGTCGCGCCTGGCGTGCTGCTGCTGCCGCTGATCGGCTCGCTGGACACCCAGCGGATGGATCACGCCGCCAGCGCGCTGCTGCACTATCTGGAGAACGAGCGGGTGCGCGATGTCATCCTCGATCTCACCGGCATCCCGGATATCACCAGCGACGTGGCCAGCGCGCTGATCAAGGTCGCCGCCGCGCTGCGGCTGATGGGCGCCAAAACAATCTTGACCGGCATCACCCCGGAGGTTGCCGAGGCGCTGATCGCCCTCAGCAGCGACCTGAGCGGGATCCAGACCGTCGCCAGCCTGCAGTCGGCCATCACCATCGCGGTGCAGCGCACCGGGGCGCGGCGGCGGTAGGCGGCGCCCGCCTGAATATTCGGGAACGTCTCCGGCCTGCGCAGGCCGGAGACGTTGTGTTGCCCGCAGGCTGGCGGCCCCCTACTCTGAGGAGGCACCATGATTCACCCCGACTGTCAGGTCTTTGTGCTGTGTGTTGAGACCTTGCTGGAGCGCCGCCGCGCCGGATTGCGCAGCCCGGCCGCCGGGGTGCTCCCAGCGAACGCCTGGGGGCCGCGCTGGCCCGTGAGCGGCCCCGGCAACTATGGCGTACAATAGGAACCCGCAGCTCTGGTCCGAGGTTCACAGCAGGATATGCGCAGACGATGCGAGACAAGGGGGCAGTATATGGCCGATCCAGCAGCTCTCCAGGCACCCCAGAACCAGGGGAGCGTTGCTCTCAGCGGTGGCACCGTCATGGGGGCGGTAACGGGACTCAACCAAGGCACCATAAACGTCAATGCGCATCCCTGGCAGCCCCGGATCGAGGCATCGCCAGCCATCTGGCAGCCGCTCCTCGATGCCATGCCGCTTGATGAGATCCCTGATCTGGCCACGCTTCCGCCTGTCGCACACATGCCCTATGCCCCCAACCCGCACTTTGTGGGCCGTGACGATGATCTGTTGGCTTTAGCGCGGGCGCTGAAGGGCGGGGAGCGGATTGCGCTTGGGCCTCGCGCCGCCGCCACCGGGCTGGGTGGGATTGGCAAAACCAGCGTGGCGGTTGAATTTGTGCACCGCTATGGCCAGTATTTTGCCGGTGGGGTGTTCTGGCTGAACTGTGCCGTCCCCGCTGCCGTCCCTGGCGAGGTGGCGGCCTGTGGTGGGCCGGGCCTGCTGGATCTACATCCCACCTTCAATGACCTCCCACTGGCGGATCAGGTGGCGCTGGTGCGGCAGGCATGGCAGCACGCCATCCCCCGCCTGCTCATCTTTGACAACTGCGAAGAGACCCATCTGGTGCAGGAGCAGATACCCCGAACGGGTGGCAGCCGGGTGTTGATTACCAGCCGTCGGCAGTCTTGGCCCAGCAGCCTTGGAATTATGAGCCGCAGCCTGGATGTCTTACCGAGAGTAGCCAGTATTGCCCTGCTCCAGCAGCTTGCCGCGCGCTTGAGCCCGGTCGAGGCGGATGCGGTAGCACTGGACCTTGGGGACTTTCCGCTGGCGTTACACCTGGCCGGCAGTTTTCTGGCCCGGTATGAACCGTTGGCCGTCGTAACCTACCTCCAGCAGCTTCAGGACCAGGCGTTGCTAAACCATCTATGTTTGCAGGGGCGCGGGAGTGCGCTGTCGCCAACGGGCCATGATCTGAATGTCGGGCGCACCTTTGCCGTGAGCTATGATCAGCTTGCGGTCGCCAATTCGATTGACGGGCTGGCCCAGCGGGTGTTGGCGGTGTTAAGCTGGCTGGCCCCCGGTGAGGCCGTGCCACGCGATCTGCTTATGGAGGCGCTGGGCTACGCGGCGGATGATCTGGATGGGGTCGATGCGGTCGCACGGGTCTACGAACTCGGGTTGGTGGAACCAATGCCTGATGGAGCGCTGCGGATGCATCGTCTGATCCATGCCTTTGTCCAGGGGCTGGCCGTGGCGGCTGGGGAGCAGGCGGCGACCGAAGACGCGCTTGCCTCCCATGCCTCTCGCGTCAATGGGGCGGGCTATCCGACCGCCATGGCCCCGCTGGTGGCCCATCTGGCGTGGGCAACCCGGCCCCAGCCTCCCCGTGGTGATGTGCGCCTGGCAACGCTTTGTGCCAATCTGGGCTATCACTACAACGCACAGGGCGACTACGCCGCAGCGCGGCCGCTGTTGGAGCGGGCGTTGGCGATCACGGAGCAGGCGCTGGGGCCGACCCACCCGGACACCGCCAGCAGTCTCAACAATCTGGCCGCGCTGTTGGATTCCACGGGCGACTACGCCGCAGCGCGGCCGCTGTACGAGCGGGCGTTGGCGATCTATGAGCAGGCGCTGGGGCCGACCCACCCGGACACCGCCCAAAGTCTCAACAATCTGGCCGCGCTGGTGCAGGCCACGGGCGACTACGCCGCAGCGCGGCCGCTGTACGAGCGGGCGTTGGCGATCACGGAGCAGGCGCTGGGGTTCGCGCATCCCACCACGCAGACCATTCGGGCCAATCTTGCCGCGCTTGATTCGCTGGCGAACGAGGGATAGCTCCAGGCACGCGGGCTGCTGGGGTGAGCGAAGGGAGATTTTAGGGTTGGCTCACGGAGCGTACGAGCCATATCACCGGGAGGAAGAGCAGCGCGATCTCTTGCCGCCACGTTGCCGCCCGTAAGCCCTGAAATACCCCACTGCTTCCCCTGGCCGGGGTGCCAGATAGCGTGGATTTGGTGTGTTATTTGGTAAACTAAAGGGCAACCCCAATGATTCTATTGACTCAATGCAACGTAAGGCACGGTTGGCGCGTATTCATCAAAACGATAGAGTGCCTGATAACGAGAAAGGATCGACCAGATGACCCAACCTCCGTTTAACAACCCGATGAGCCAAGCTCCGTTTACCAACCCCGTCGCCCTGGGCATCTCCCAGCTGACCCAGGTGAAGGCGGCGATGGAAGATGCCGGCGAGATCTTTGGCCGCAAGGTCGATGGCCGGACCCCGATTGTGGTCGTGCCAAGTCGCCAGAATCGCATCCAGTGGAGCCTGATCATCCTTGGCGTGTTCCTGATGTTCTTCACCAGGATCGCGGCGGCGATCATCCCGGATCGGATTGAGATTCCCGGCCTCGGCCTGATTATGTCGCTGCTGGGTGCGCTGGCGATTCTGCGCGGCATCTTCCGGGCGCTCTACATTCAGGTGCCCGAGGGGATGGTGGCGCTGCTGGCGCGGGGCGGCAAGCACGTGGGGATTGTGACGCCGGGGATCCATTTTGTGGTGCCCTGGACCACCGTCTCGCACCTGGTGACCCGCCGCGAGATTCCCTACGACGCCCCGGTCAAGGAGGCGCCGACCCGCGACAATGTGCGCGCCACGGTGGATACCTCGATCACGTTTATGGTGACAGACCCCTACCGCTTCGTCTACAGCATCTCCGCCGACGGCTTCGACCAGGTTTTTCAGGCCGCCTGTCAGGACGCGCTGCGCTCGATGGTGCGCAATGTCTCCTCGGATCAGGTCAACGATCTGGCGCGCCAGGAGACCGCCGGGCTGCGCGATGAACTGAGCAACGACATCGCCCAGTATGGCGTAACCATCACCAAGATCAACATCACCGACGCCCGCCCGCCGGCCGACTTCCTCCACTCGCAGGAGGCCCGCCAGCTGGCGGTGCTCCAGCGGGCCGAGCAGTCCGAGCGCCAGGCGCTGGCCCAGCGCCAGCAGGCCGACCAGGAGGCGCTGGCCCGCCAGCAGGTGGTGGCGCGCGTTGAGCGCGAACGCGAGCAGCTCCAGGTCAAGGTCCAGGAGGCCGAGACCCGCTACAAGATCGCCGGGCTGGAGTCCGAGGCCGAGCTAATCCGGCTGACCAAGATCGAGGAGGGGCTGCGGATCAACCCGCTGGCCGCACAGCGCGAGCTGGATCTGGCCCGCCTAGATGTGGCCAAGGCACTGG
>DAOTUS010000575.1:0-2604 GCA_034437415.1 Herpetosiphonaceae bacterium | reverse complement strand
CGAAGGCGTATCGGTGATGCAGGGTCTGGTTGATGAGTGGAGCAGCGGCAATTCCAATCGTCTGACCCGTCCGCTCTCCCTGATCCCCCTCGATGAAGCGATCCTCGATGCCCAGGCGGCCTTTGAGACCGCCACGCGCCTGAAAGCCGATGTGGTGATCTGGGGCAGCGTCGAGCCGGGCGAAACCGCCAACACGGAAAGCCTGCGCCCGCGCCTGCTGTGGTGGCCGCGGCGGGCCTTGCCAACCGACCGCTCGCTCAGCGTGCGCGAGCGGCTCGCGATGCCGGTGGTGTATGACCTGGCGGTGAAGCCGCTGAATGGCCAGGCTGTGGTGGGCCAGATCCTGAACACCCTCGACTTGTTTGAGTCGCGGGAGTATGATGCGGCGCTGCAGTCGGCCAACGCGCTGCTGGACAAATATGGGGACGGTTATACGGTCGATGGGCCGCTGCGCCCGGATCTGCTGCTCGCGCTGCGCGGCGCAATCGCCTCGATGCAGGAGCAGTGGTCGGCGGCCGAGCTGGATTATCGAGCGGCGATCGAGGCGACCAGCCCTGGCCGCGCTGAATACTGGAATAACCTGGCGGTGACCCTGGCGGCCCAGGGCCGGACCGACGATGCTGCGCAGGCGCTCAACTCAGCCCAGGCCCAGATCGACCAGGGTGGCGGAGATGTAGCCGCAATTCATCTGAATCGCGGCCTGCTCACCCTGCGCGGTCCTGATCCGGCGGCGGCGGCGGCGAGCCTCGGGCGCGCCCAGGAGCTGCTGCCGAACGGGGTGGTGACCCTGGTATCCCTCGCCGAGGCGCAGCGGCGGGCTAACCAGTTTGATCAGGCGGTGGCGGCGATCAATCGGGCGCTGAGTGTTGCGCCCAACGATCCGCTGGTGCAGATTGAGTCCAGCCGGATCGAGCTGGCCCAGTTGGTCGGAACCGGCGACCAGCCGCTGTGGGAGCTGGAGATCGCCCCTGCGCTGCCCCACGAAGCGCTGACATCGCTGCGCACGCGGCTGGACAGCGCCGTCGCAACCCTGGAGAGTATGGTGACCAGCGAGCGCCAGCAGGCCGCCAGCGACGATGCCTCAGGCCGCCCTGAGTCGGGGCGCGTTCACGAGGGCACCGCCCGTCAGCTCAGCGGCTTGCTGAGCGAGGCCCGCTACTGGCGCTCGGTGGCCCTGACTGAAGAAGGGATCGCCGCCGCCCGCACGCGGCCAGGTGGCTTGCGGGGGCTTTGGAACAGCATGTTTGGCGATGACACTCCGCTGGTGCAGGCGCAGAAAACGCTGACAGCCTTAGCTAAATCGGAAGAGCGCAACTACGAGATCCAGCTCCAGAGCGGGCGCGTGTACCGCCTGCTCGGCTCGTCGAAAGTTGCGCTCGACTACTACACCAGGGCTTCCGAGATCAACCCCAACCGCCCTGAGGCCTGGTATGGCCTGGCGATCACCCGCTGGGAACGCGAGGCCGAAAGCCCGGAGCGCAATGCTGCAATTCGTGAGCTGCTCACCACATCGATTGCGGCGGACCCGCGCTTTACACCGGCCTATCTGCTCATGGCGCGGCTGGAGCTACGTCAAAAGCAGTGGGCCGCAGCGCTGCCCTATCTGCAATGGCTGAAGCTTAATCGGCCCGACCAGCAGCCTGCCCAGATTTCGCTCGGCCAGGCGCAGCGCGAGCTCGGCCAGCTCGCGGAAGCCGAGCTCACGCTCCTGCCGCTGGCGAATGCCAACAGCGGCACGGCGCTGGTGGAGCTGGCCCGCGTGTATATTCAGGCCAATCAGCCTGAAGCCGCCGAGGCGGTGCTGCGGCGGGCCCTGGATCTGAATAGCACCAATGCGATGGCGGCCTACGAGCTTGGGCGGCTCCTTCAAGACCAGGGCAACTATGCCGGGGCGGAGCAGGCCTACACGCTGGCGATTGCCGCCAATGCGGGCTATATGGAGGCTCATCTGGCGCTGGGCCAGCTCTACGGCCGCTATCTCAACGATCCCCAGCGGGCCGTCACGGCCTATCGGCGGGCAATTGAGGCCGGTGGCACCGATGCTCGCAACTTCGAGGATCTTGGCCGCGAGTTTCTCGAGATCGGGCAGTACGCCGAGGCCGCCGATGCGCTGGAGCAGTCGATCGCGCTTAATCCGAATGTCCCCGAGTCGCGCCACGCGCTGGCCCAGGCCTATCTTGAGCTTGGTCGCTACGATGCCGCACGGGAGCAGGAGCGGGCGGCGATTGCCCGCAAGGCCGATGGTCTCTACCTTGATGCGCAGATTGGGATTGGTGAAACCTTCCGGCGCCAGGGCCTCGCCGACGAGGCGATTGAGGCCTACAATGTGGCCCTGGATAACGACCCTAAATCGGTGGCGGCGTATGTTGGGCTTGGGCGAACTGCGGCAGATAAACAGGATTGGAATGGCGCAATCGGCTACTACAATCAAGCCCTGGCGCAGGCCCCCGATGATGCGAATGCCCACTTCTGGCTGGGCCAGGCGCTGGTGGAACAAGAGTTCTATGCGCGGGCGCTGGTTGAGTTTAAGCTGGTGCTGGCGAACCCCGCCAGCAGCAACACCGATGCCTACTATGGCGCCGGACGGGCTTATATGCGTATGGC
>DAOTUS010000574.1:0-5294 GCA_034437415.1 Herpetosiphonaceae bacterium | reverse complement strand
CTCGGGAATAACGGATTGATCCGATTAGGCAAGGCTACTGCCGAACCCCCCGAAACCCTAACTGTTTCTCCCGGCGCTGGCATAGGCCAGCAGGGCCTCCTGCGGGGTGCGCACCGTCGTGATAGCGCTAAAATCGGCCTGCTGGTCGACGAGCGTGGTGGCGGTGGCGGCCGAGATGCCGCTCAGCACGACCTGGCAGCCCAGCAGCTGGAGCGCGGCGGCGGTGTGGATGAGCGCCTGCGCCGCCGCCGTATCGACGACCGGCAGGCCGGTAATATCCAGAATGACTAGGCGGGTGCGGCGCTGGTGGGCCTCCTGGAGCAGGCGGGCGGTGAAGGTCTGGGCGCGGCGGCTATCCAGATAGCCGACGATCGGCGCGAAGAGCACATCCTCGGCGATGCTGACGACAGAAGTCTCCAGCACGTCAACCAGGTCGAGCAGACGGCGCTGCTCCTCGTTCTGGGCGCGCAGCTCCAGCGCCTGTTGCTCGTTGGCGGTGACATCGTGGAGGACGACAATCCGCAGGCCGCGCCGATCGCCGGGAATGACCACCTCGGTGGTATCCAGGATCAGCGGTGGCTCGCCGCTGCGCTGGTAGCGCAGCGGCTGGCTCGCGTCGGCCACCAGCCTGCTGCGGGCCAGGGCGGCGGCAAACGATTCGCTCGTGGTGGCGGTGGCAGAGCCAAGCAGCGCCTGGGCTGCCCGATTGGCGTAGCGAATCTGGCGCTGCGCATCTAAAAAAATCACGCCATCGGGCAAGCTGTCCAGCGCCGTCTGCAGCGCGATCGGGGCAGGTCGAAACAGCTGGAGCGCAGGGTGGCCCAGGCAAAGGCCAGATAGGTCGGCAGCGGTGCCAGATTGTAGATCACCGGAATCCCGCGCGATTGCGGCGAGGACAAGATCAGAAAGGAGATCAGGCTGCCGGCAAAAATCGTCAGGGCCGCCACCCGTCGATCAGGGTGGCGCACGGCAACCGCCGCCGTGATGATAATTGGCACCACCGAAGCGACGATCAGCCCGATCAGCAGGGGATTGAAGCTGGCTTTGATGTCAAGCCGCCACGTTCCCGCTGGCAGCTGCGTGAGGCCAGCAAACCAGACTCCCCAGCCCAGGATTAAGTCCAGCAGGACAGCCCCGAACCCAACCAGATACGGCAGCGCGATTAGCCAGCGAACCCAGGGCTGCGCGAAGCGGTGGGGGATAAAGAGCGCCATGGTCAGCATGGTCAAAAACAAGGTGTTGAGTGACAGCAGCGGGGCCAGAAACAGCGTATTGACGAAGACGAGGGTTTCACTGACCGTCGTGGCGCGGATCAGCGAGGTGCCTTCGGTCACCAGGACAGACGCCATGTAGAGGGCAAACAGGCGATTGGTCGTGGCCCGCTTATCCTGGCCTAACGTATAAACAATCAGGCCAATTTCCAGCAGCATCATCGGTAGCAGGAGGTAGAACGCATTCGCTGACAGCATAGGTGCTCCAGGCTAGAAAGGTATTCAGCCTATTGTATGCGAACGATGGGCGAAATGGGAGCGGCGATCTCAGCTGTTCATCGCCATGCGCGGCCAGAGCGCCCAGGCCAGCAGCAGCCCGGCGGCCCACCACGGCCAGGTCACCGCCTCGCCGCTGACCCGCAGCATCACGCCGCCGATAAACAGCGCGCTGGCGGCAATCCCCGCCGTCAGGCGGATCACGGCCCGCTCGACCCGCCGGACATTGCGCTCCAGCTTGGTCAGCTCGGGCCGCACCTGCAGGTCGCCGCGGGCCGCCCGGGTGTAGAACTGGGTGGCCTGATGGGGCAGCTGGGTCAGGTCGGCGATCAGCTCGCGGCCCTCGGTGGCCAGGCGCTCGCGGAAATCGCGCCCGATCGTGCGCTCGCTGATGAAGTTCATGGCGAACGGGCGGGTGGTGGCGAAAATATCGAAGTTGGGCGCCAGGCCCGCCGCCACGCCGCCGACCACGCCAATCGCCCGGCCTAGAAATAGCAGCGGCTGCGGCAGCTGAAACGGCAGCTCATACAGCACATCGCTGATGCCACCGACAAACCCCTCGACGTCGATCTCCTGCAGCTCGCGGATGGTGCGGCCATACGTGTAGGTGAACCAGACATCGATCGCCTGGCGCAGCTGGCCCTCGTTGGCCCCCGGCAGCAGCGCGCCGACCTGCCGTGCGCCCTCGATGATCCGCTGCGAGTCGCGCACAACCACGCCGGTGGCGGCGATCGCCAGCCCCTCCATCACCCGTGGCGGGATCTCGTCGACCATGCCGAAGTCGAGAAAGGTCAGGATAAACGGCTGCTTGCCAGCGGCGTTCAGCGGCCCGCGCGGCGACACAAACAGGTTGCCGGGGTGCGGGTCGGCGTGGAAAAAGCCATCGGTAAAACACTGCTGGAGATAGCTCAGATACAGCTTCTCGGCCAGCGCCAGCCGATCGATCCCGGCCGCATCCAGCGCCGCGTAGTCGGTGAGCTTAATCCCGCTGACCCGCTCCATGGTCAGCACCCGGTCGGTCGAGAAGTCGCGGTAGACCTCGGGCACGTGCACGTCGGGGTCGCCGGCGAAGTTTTGGCGAAAGCGGTCGGCGTGATCGGCCTCGGTCAGATACTCCAGCTCGCGCAGGGTGATCCGGGCAAACTCTTCGGTCAGTGCCGGCAGGTTGGTGCGTCTGCGAATCGGGGCGTAGTACTGCATCCAGCTGGCCACCCAGCGCAGCGCCGCCAGGTCGATCTGCACATAGGCCTCGATCTGCGGGCGCTGGACTTTGATCGCCACCGGCTGGCCGTCGGGCAGCACCGCGAAGTGGACCTGGCCAAACGAGGCCGCCGCGACCGGGCTGGGGTCGAACGAGCTGAAGATGGTCGCCAGGGGTGCGCCAAGCTCGCGCTCAATGATCGCCCTGATCCAGGCCAGCGGCACCGGGGTGACCTCATCCTGCAGCCCGATCAGGTCCTCGACGACGGCGGGCGGCAGCACATCGACGCGGGTGGAGGCGAACTGACCAAGCTTGATCATCACGCCGCCCAGGTCGAGGGCCAGATCGCGGAAGCGCCGCGAGAACGTGCGGTAGCGGGCGATTCGGGTGCGGTCGGCGTACCAGCGGAACCAGAATCGCCGCCCGAGCAGCAGATCCCAGACAATAATATGGGCTACCATGCGTACAAAAAACCACGCCACCCGGAAAAATCGGCGGCGGCGTGGGATACGCGGCAGTTTTAGAGCTTGTTGTTCGATCATAGCCCGCATTATAGCGCAGGGATCGAATCAGCGTTATCACTCGGGTGTATAATCCTGGGCGGCGGGCTTCGACAGGCTCAGCCACCAGGGCGATTTTTGCAAATTCGGAAAGGTGAATAATGATGAGCGGGCTTCTCTATAGCGAGGTTGATATTTTGCGCCTGGCTGGCGATACGATTTTTCAGCGCGGCCAGAGCTACTACCGCAGCCAGGCGGTGGTGGGGATGGTGCAGCGGGGCACGCTGCTCCAGGCCGAGGTTGAGGGCAGCGCCGACGAGCCGTATGCGGTCAGCGTCACGCTGGGCGCTGGCGGGATCGAGTCGGTGATGTGCTCGTGCCCGTTTGAGCATGGCGCGACCTGCAAGCACGTGGTGGCGGTGCTGCTGGCGGCGCTCCAGCACCCCGAGTGGGTCGAGCAGCGGCCGCCGCTGGCGACCACCCTGGCCGAGCTCGACCGCGATCAGCTGCGCACCCTGCTGCTCGATGTGGCCGCCCAGCACCCCGATATCGCCGACCTGGTCGAGCAGCGCATCGTGGGGTTGGCCTCCGCGCCGCCAGCGCCGCCCGCGCCGACCACATCGCCCGACCTGACCCAGCTGCTGAGTGAGATCAATGCCGTGCTGGTGCCGCCAGCCCGCTCGCGACGCTACCGCGACTACCGCAACTACGACGGCAGCATCGACTATGCCGAGCTCCAGCGGCTGGTGGAGCAGGCGCGGCCCTATCTTGAGGCCGGCGATGGCGTCAGCGCCGCGCTGGTGCTGGAGGCGATCACGGCGGCCTATATCGAGCAGGGGCCGCAGAGCGAGTATGGGTATGATGAGTATGCTCAAGAAGAGGGCTACATGATCGTCGAGGAGCTTGACACACTCTGGGCCGAGGCGGTGCTCAGCCCGAATGTCAGCGCCGCCGAGCGCAAAAAGTGGGCCAAAAAGCTCCAGAAGTGGCAGCGCACGCTGGAGGACTACGATCACGATGCCCCGCTCGGCATTGCGGTTGCGGCCGCGACCGAGGGCTGGGAGACGCCCGAGATCCAACATATCCTGGCCCACGGCAGCCTGAAAAACCCGGATGCGCTCGACACTGCCTGGCATCTCGACGATCTCGCCCAAATTCGCTTGAATATGCTGGACCGCCAGCAGCGCAGCGCCGAGTACCTCAATCTGGCCAGGGCGCTGGGGCAGCACCAGCACTACGCGGCGATGCTGGCCCGGCTTGGCCGCGCCGCCGAGGCGGTCGAGTATGCGCTGCAGATATTCACCTATCCTGGCCAGGCCCAGTATCTGGCCGAGGCGCTGTGGGCGAGCGGCGACCGCACAGCCGCCCGCCAGATCGCCGCGCACGGCCTGAGCTTCCCAAGCTCCACCGATGCCCATAGCTACAGCCCCATCCAGGCCGATCACACCAATCTCGCCCGCACACTGCGCGACTGGGCGCTCGGCGAGGGCGACCGCGATCAGGCGCTGGAGACGGCGCTGATCGTGCTCAAAACCACGCCGTCGCTGGCCGACTACCAGGCCGCCCAGACGAGCGCCGGGGCCGACTGGGAGCGGGTTCAGCCCCAGGCGCTGGAGGCCATCCGCCACACCCGTGGCCACTCCGACACCGCCAAGGTCGAGATCTTCCTCCACGAGGGCCTGATCGATGAGGCGATTGCGGTCGCCGATCAGCAGTACCCCGGCAGCCGGCTCATCGGGATCGTGGCGGCGGCGGCCATCGCGACCCGGCCCGACTGGGTGATCGAGGCCTGTCGCAAGCAGGCCAACCTGATCATGGACAGTGGCAAGTCCGCCGACTACTATCAGGCCAGCGAGTGGCTGCGCAAGGTCAAGGCCGCCTGTCTGGCCGCCAACCGCCAGGCCGACTGGCAGCTGCTGATCGGCCAGCTGCTGGTGGCCCACAAGCGCAAGTACAAGCTGGTGCCAATGCTGGAGGAGCTGCGCAAGCGCTGAGCGGGCAGAAGAACCCGCTGGCTGAGCCGGTCGAGGCCAAATCACTGGGGCTTTAAACGGCTCAGCCAGCGGGTTCTTCTGCCCGCTCAGCGCTTGCGCAGCTCCTCCAGCA
>DAOTUS010000573.1:0-3138 GCA_034437415.1 Herpetosiphonaceae bacterium | reverse complement strand
GCCGCCGACCCCACGACCGGGGCGATTCTGCTGGATATTGTGCTGGGCTACAGCGCCCACGCCGATCCGGCCAGCCTGCTCAGCCCGCTGCTTGGCGGCATCGGCCAGCCGGTGATTGTGTACGTGTGTGGCAGCGACGGCGATCCGCAGAGCTATCGCCGTCAGGTGGCGCAGCTTGCGGCGGCCGGGGCGATTCTGCCCGAGTCCAATCTGGCGGCGGCGCAGCTGGCCGGCCTGATGCTGAAGGAGGCCAACCGATGACCCGAGCGCCACAGATCATCAACATTGGAGTTCCGCTGTTCGCCGAGGCGCTGGCCGCCCAGGGCGCGACGGTGCTGCACGTCGACTGGCAGCCGCCCTCCGCCCACGACCCACCGGTGCTGGCGGCCCTGGAGGCGCTGCAAACGCCCGCGACCGAGGCCGCCAACCAGCAGGCGATCGCCGCGATTCTGGCGGCCCAGCCAGCGCTGATCGGCATGGATCTGGCGGGGAATGTGATTCCGGGGATGCACAAAAACCTGGTGCTGCACGCCGGGCCGCCAATCGCCTGGGAGCGAATGTGCGGGCCGCTGCGTGGGGCGATCATCGGCGGGCTGCTGTACGAGGGGCTGGCCGAGAGCGTGGAGGCGGCCAGCGCGCTGGCGGCATCCGGGGCGATTGAGTTCGCGCCGTGCCACGAGCACGCCACCGTCGGCCCAATGGCGGGCGTGGTCACAGCCTCGATGCCGGTGTACATTGTCGAAAACCTAGCGACCAGCACCCGCGCCTACAGCACACTCAACGAAGGGCTGGGCAAAGTGCTGCGCTACGGCGCCTTCGCCGACCCAGTCATCCAAAAGCTCAAGTGGATGGAGCAGACCGCCTACCCGGTGCTGCGGGCGGCGATCGAAGCGGCGGGCAGCATCGATCTCAAGGCGCTGATCGCCCAGGCGCTGCATATGGGCGACGAGTGCCACAACCGCAACCGCGCCGGAACCTCGCTGTTCATCCGCACGATCACGCCGTTTATTCTGGCGGGAGCGGCCGACCGCGAGAGCATGACCGCCGTGTTTGGCTTCATCAACGGCAACGATCACTTTTTCCTCAACCTCTCGATGGCGGCGCTCAAAGCCACCATGGATGCCGCCCACGGGATTCTCGGCTCGTCCGTGGTGACCACCATGGCCCGCAACGGCACCGACTTCGGCATTCGGGTGAGCGGCGCCGGGGAGCGCTGGTTCACCGCGCCCGCCCAGACAATCGAGGGGCTGTTCTTCCCCGGCTACGGCCAGGCCGACGCCAACCCCGACATCGGCGACTCGGCCATCACCGAGACCGGCGGGATTGGCGGGTTCTGTATGGGCAACGCCCCGGCGATTGTCGGGTTTGTTGGCGGGAGCGCCGCCGACGCGCTGCAGTTCACCCACCTGATGTACGAGATCACGCTGGCCGAGAATCCGGCCTGGACGCTGCCGGCGCTAAACTTTCGCGGCGCGCCAACCGGCATCGATATCCGGCGAGTGCTGGAGACCAGCATTCTGCCAATCATCAACACCGGGATCGCCCACCGCGAGGCGGGGATCGGCATGATCGGGGCCGGGCTGGTGCGCCCGCCGCTGGACTGCTTCACCCAGGCGGTGCTGCAACTGGCTCAGAATAGGGGTTAGGGGTTAGCCGTTGGCTGAGCCTGTCGAAGCCAAATAAGGCCAGGCTTCGACAGGCTCAGCCAACGACCGTCAATCCCTGCACGTCTTTATTCGCATAATTTGGAACAAGGAGCCTACTCTATGGCAGCACGACTGTATGACCTAAGCATTCCGACCGGCATCGCCACCCCAGCCTGGCCGAGCTACGAGCCGCTGCAGGTGCACTATTTCAAACGCCTGAGCTTCAACGGCGCCAACGGCCAGATCATCACCTCCTCCAACCACGTCGGCACCCACCTTGACGGGCAGTGCCACTTCGTGACCGGCGGCCAGGACATCGCCTCGATTCCGCTCGACCGGCTGTACGGCAGCGGCGTGATCGTCGACCTGTCGGATATGGCCGAGGACTACGGCATCTACACCTCGAAGGACATCGAGGCGCGGGTTGAGGTGCGCGAGGACGACATTCTGTTTATCTACACCGGCTACTCGCGCTACGGCTGGGACCAGCCGGGCGCCGACGAGCAGCGCTACATGCTGCGCCACCCCGGCCCAACCCGCGAGTTCTGGGAGTGGTGTCTGAAGAAAAAGATCAAGCTGCTGGGCGTGGACTGTGGCTCCCAGGACCACCCGATGAACACGAAAATTCGCGACTGGCGCCCAGACGAGGCCCGCAAGGCCAACGAGTATTTCCAACGCACCAGCGGCCAGAGCCTCGAAGAGATTTTCACCCCCGAGGACTATCAGGGCATGCACTTCAAGCTCTTCCCGTCGGGGATCATCCACGTGGAATGTCTGGGCGGCGAGATCACCCAGCTGCTCAACCAGCGCACCACTCTGGGCGTGTTTCCCTGGAAGTTCAAGGACGGCGAGGCCGCCTTCTGTCGCGTTGTGGCTTTTCACGAGGGGTCGTTGTAACGAGGGATGATAATTTTGAATCATGAGGGATGAATGTTTTGAATCCCGCTGTTCAACAGGCCATCCCTCATGGTTGGCAGGCCGGGGCGCTGGTTAGTGGGGGAGCGCCTCGCCTGTCACACGCGATGATTTTGGCCCCAACTCATTTCTTTTCGACGTCGCAGGTAACGTGGTTCCGTCATCCACACCCATCATTGGCGCGACAAATCCCATCAGTTCCTCAGCGAACAACTGTAAGTATATGCCTCGTCATACAAAATTCTACGAAGGTTGCTTTTCTTCCGTGGTGGCGGTGATTTGATGCGCTTTGGTCTCATTCTAATCATAATACGAACCTCAAACCAGCATTGACCGCGATCCTTATCAAAAAAAGAGGCATGGAGTGCGACTGATCGCACACTCGCTGAGCCGGTTGTTGTTTTAGATCCCCATTAGGGATCAATACACCGCCAAAATGTAAAAGAGGGGGAATCGTGTCAGGGCAATTGCATCTAAATCAAAAACAGACATTGTTTGCTCAAAACAGCGTTTTTTGATCGGTATGTCATGGTTTAACGGCACCAAAACCAAAAAAGACGGGAACAGTATCGCTCAT
>DAOTUS010000572.1:0-3211 GCA_034437415.1 Herpetosiphonaceae bacterium | reverse complement strand
TCGCCGCGCTGGAGCACCAGCACCAGGGTTGGCTGGAGGATCGATCGCGCAATAACCTCAGTGCCAGCGTGCGCATCGGCGATAACCCAGCTGTAGTGGGCTAGCAGTGGCTGGAGTCCTGCCCGCAGCCGGTTGTTGGGCACACAATAGCACCCCGGCCCATCGCTATGGCCAACCCGCAGCACGTCCAGGCCCGGCTCCACCGGCGCGAGCAGCGGCGTTAAGTCGGGGACACGCGGCGTCCGATCTTCCTTCAGCGCATCCTTCAGCGCACCGACCGTCTGCCGATCGGGTGCTCCCAGGAGCAATCCTAATGTCCCATCGGCATCGGCCTCGATGAGCAAAACCCGCTGCCCCTGCCGTGCGAGCGCCAGGCCCAGCGCCATCGTCACCGTCGTCTTGCCGACCCCGCCTTTTCCTACTATCAACACCTGATTCGTCATTGTACGTTCCCCTCGCTACTGCAGCACGTCACCAAAATCCTCATCGACCTCCAGCACCAGCCACGCCCCTTCTGGTCGTGCGGCCAGCGCATCGAACACCATATCGATCGTTGGAACGAGCAGGCTGACGATGTCGCTCTCCAGCCGCACATCGGTCGGGTCACTGCCGAAGGAGCAGCAGCACAACTGCATGGGCCATGGGCTTGCTTCAAGCAGAGCGGTCGCCGGCGTCAACACGAATTCCGCTGTTGTTTTCTGTCCCCATTGCGTCGTACCGAGCGGATGCAGACGCTGGGGAAACAGTATTTTGCGCGGCCGTCCCTGCCACCAGCCTACGCCCGTCTCAGGGTTATAGACGACCCGACCGTAGCGCAGCTGCCCGAGCAGGCTCCAGAGTGTCTGTAGTGCGGTCTGGTGGCCACTCTGCCACCAGACTGCACCGTAATCCCGCCACCAGCGGAGGAGCACGGCGCTCACCTGACGATAGGCCGTGCTATAGCCGAGTGTCGCACTCTGTTCATACACACTATCAGGGTACAGCGCACGGCCTGCGAGCCACGTCGCATGATCCTGGCGCATCGGCAAGCCTGTCACCGCGTCATAGGGCCACTGCGGATCGCTGCTGGCGCATGCTTCGGCATGCAGTCGCTGGGCGGTTTCCGCATCAATCGCTGCGAGCAGAAGTCCACACATCAGACCCGCTCCAGCCCTTGGAGCGTACAGAGCGCATCACGGAGCGAGACCTGGAGCGGCTCGAGCGTCCACCACAGGGCCGTCGTCGGAAACATCTCCTCCAGACGATCGCGTTCCACGAGGCTGGTAATGCCCAGCCACTGCTCCGGAACGACCAGATCGATATCGACATAGAATGCCGACACGATCTGCACACTCCGAGCAGCGTCCTCACTCTTTGCCAGAGAGTAATGCACAATCGGCACGAGGATCAGCTCGGCGAGCTGCCGGCGTAACGGCAGGTTCAACGCGGTGACGTGGAGTGGTGGCATGGGCGGTGCCACCCGAAACCCTGGCATCAAGGCCCAGGGAATCGCCGACTGGTCTTCATCAACAAACTGCATGGCGCCAAAGCTTGTGCCATCCATCTCGTCATTTGGCAGGGTGAAGCGCACCAGGCCGGTCCAGGCCGACCCAAACCACCAATGTGTCACGGCAGGAAATGCATCAGCAAAGGCTAAGGAGTGCCAGAACTCCCACGCAGACGCGGCGGTATGCGTCCCCGTGGCCACGACCTCGCCACCCTGATATAAGCGGGCTTTCTTTCCCACCAGCTCAATACCCGTTCCGGTTTCCGCGTTGTAGCGGTGACCCGCACCCATCATGTCTGTCATCGTCATGCTCCTAACGAATACTCTTAAGAATACGCTCGATCCGTGAACCAACCATCAGTGGCATCTGGGAGAGTGTTTGAATTGATGTCCAGTTCCCTTTGCCATATAAATCGTCCATGCGCTCTGTATTGGCCCCGGTGCCTAAAAAGACACCGAAGGTCAGGATACCGGCCTGACGCGCTTTTGCAAGCAGCGCTGCCGCCTCATCATGGTCATCGGCTGCCCCGTCTGTCAGGGAGATAAACAGCTTGTTTTTTTCGGGACGACCTCCGAGCGATGTTGTCGTGAGTCCTGCAGTGACTGCCAGCGCTGTTCCCTGGCCTGGACCCGTACTTAGACAGGCAGCACGAGCAGGATCAAACTGCGTGTCATCCAAGGCTTTATATTGAAGTGTTGTGTCGCTAAACCCGCGAACCTCAAAGGGCATATCCATCAAATCGAAGGTGTCTCCTAACACCATGGTTGCATCGTATAGGGCGTTCGATCGCATATGGCCGCCCATACTTCCCGAAAGGTCGACGGCAATACTTGCGACAAACGATGTGGCTGGCATTTCAACCGTAGCAGTATAGACATCGTTTGCCCCAGCCATCGCCTGTGCCAGCCGTGTTCGATCAATATTTCCACGGGGAAGCATCCGCATTTTTGTGTCAACAGTATCTTTGACCTGCTTCAGCCGTTTCGCCAGCGATGTTGCGATGGACTTATGGGCCTTACGGCGCTCCTGCAATTTCGCCACGACCGTTGCGGTTGCAACGGGTGTTGAAACATTCACTTCCTGGGCATTCCCCTTGACATCCCTATAGGCCATTCTACGGTGTGTCTCCTGAGAATTGCCCAGTGGTTTATGAAGGCGTGGACCCAACGTATCGCGCCGTCGCCGTTGTTTGATTTCACGCTCGAGGGCTCCTGATGCGGCCATTTCAGCCGTTGTAATTGCGTGCTCAATCGCCGCATCAGACATATTCTGAAACGGATCAGTATCCTCTCCATCGGCATCCAACGGGGTTTGTATCGATCGCTCGGCAGCGCCGCCGGATTGCTGGCCACCTGATTCATCGTCACCAGCCGCGCCGCGCTTCTGACCACCCGATTCTTCCTCGGCAGCACCGGATTGCTGGCCACCCGATTCTTCCTCACCAGCAGCACCACGTTGGCGACCGCTGGCCTGGTCATCGTCACTGGCCCCGCCGGGCTGCTGGCCACCCGATTCTTCCTCCTCGGCAGCACCACGTTGGCGACCGCTGGGCTGATCATCGTCACTGGCCCCGCCGGATTGCTGGCCACCCGATCCTTCCTCCTCGGCAGCACCGGATTGCTGGCCACCTGATTCATCGTCACCAGCCGCGCCGCGCTTCTGACCACCCGATTCTTCCTCACCGGCAGCACCACGTTGGCGACCGCTGGGCTGGTCATCGTCAC
>DAOTUS010000571.1:0-10689 GCA_034437415.1 Herpetosiphonaceae bacterium | reverse complement strand
CACTGCTACAATAGGATCCATGGACGTTTGTCTCCGAGCTGTGGTTGTCGTTACCCGCACTCTACGACAAACGTCCATGCGTGTCCATCGGTCAGCGCACCCGCTGATCAGGCTCTATTTTGGCGAGGGTATTGCCTAAAAACCTTGATTTTTTTGTCGGCACAGGTGGTGCCCGCCCAGCTCCTCAACGAGGCCGGGATTGTGGGCGCGGCGCTGGCGGCAACTCTGGGCGCACAAGGCTAGCCAGGTGCTCTAACACAAAACTAACACCACACCAACGCTGTTCTAGTGTAGGATACCTATACTAATGACTACGGGATGCGCCTAGCGCCGCCTGTTCCATACCAAAAAATACGTGGAGGAAACATAGACATGGCGAAAATAGTAGGCATTGACTTAGGGACTACAAACTCGGTTGTTGCAGTGATGGAAGCTGGCGATCCCGCAGTGATTGCTAACGCCGAAGGTGGCCGCACCACCCCATCGGTGGTGGCGTTTACCAAGAGCGGCGAGCGGCTGGTCGGCCAGACCGCCAAGCGCCAGGCAACGATCAATCCAGAAAATACAGTTTTTTCAATCAAACGCTTCATGGGCATGGAGCACGACGATATCACCAGCGAGCGCAAAATGGTGCCCTATGATCTTACCCGTGGTCCCCGTGGCGAGGCCCGCGTAAAGCTGCCCCGTACCGGCAAAGAGTATACGCCGCAAGAGATTTCGGCGATGATTTTGCAGAAGCTCAAAAACGATGCCGAGCAGTATCTGGGCGAGCCAGTTCGCCAGGCGGTGATTACGGTTCCGGCCTATTTCAACGATGCTCAGCGGCAGGCGACCAAAGACGCCGGCCAGATTGCTGGCCTGGAAGTGCTGCGGATTATCAACGAGCCGACGGCGGCCGCGCTGGCCTACGGCCTCGACAAGAAGAGCGATGAGACCATCCTGGTCTTCGACCTCGGCGGCGGCACGTTCGATGTCTCGGTGCTGGAAGTTGGCGATGGCGTGATTCAGGTCAAAGCAACCAACGGTGACACCCACCTCGGTGGCGATGACTACGACCAGCGGATCGTCCAGTGGATCGTCGATGACTATCGCAAAGAGCAGGGCATTGACCTGAGCAACGACAAGCAGGCCCTCCAGCGCCTCAAAGAGGCCGCTGAAAAAGCCAAGATGGAGCTCTCGTCGACGATGGAGACCGAGATCAACCTGCCGTTTATCACGGCCGATGCCTCGGGCCCCAAGCACCTGGCGATGAACCTGAGCCGCTCGAAGTTCGAGCAGCTGACCAACGATCTGACCGAGCGGCTGCGTGGCCCCTTCAACCAGGCGCTTAAGGACGCCGGGATGAAGGCGACCGAAGTTGATGAGGTCGTGCTGGTTGGTGGCTCAACCCGTATGCCAGTGGTCCAGGAACTGGTTCGCAAAATCACCGGCAAAGATCCCCACAAGGGTGTGAATCCCGACGAAGTGGTGGCGATTGGCGCGGCGATTCAGGCTGGCGTGCTCGGCGGCGAAGTGAAAGATGTGCTTTTGCTCGACGTTACGCCGCTCTCGCTGGGCGTGGAAACCCTCGGCGGGGTGATGACCAAGCTGATCGAGCGCAACACCACCATCCCAACCCGCAAATCGGAGGTGTTCAGCACCGCCGCCGATGGTCAGACCGCCGTGGACATTCACGTGCTGCAAGGCGAGCGTGAGATGGCCAGCGATAACATGACTCTGGCCCAGTTCCAGCTGCAGGGTATTCCGGCCGCCCCACGGGGTATGCCGCAGGTCGAGGTGACCTTCGACATCGATGCCAACGGCATTATCAATGTGTCAGCCCGCGATAAGGCCACCAACAAAGAGCAGAAGATCACGATCACGGCCAGCACGAACCTGAGCAAGGACGATGTCCAGCGGATGGTGCGCGATGCCGAGTCCCACGCCAGCGAAGATCAGGCCCGCCGAGCCAAGATCGAGCTTAAAAACCAGGCCGACGGGCTGGCCTACCAGGGCGAGAAAACCCTCAACGACCTCGGCGACAAGGTCGATGCCACGCTGAAGAGCACCGCCGAGGCCCAGATCGCCGACCTGCGCGAAAATATCGCCCAGGATAACGAAAGCGGCATCCAGAGCGCAATGCAGGCGCTCCAGCAGACCTTGATGCAGATTGGGCAGGCCTCGTACAGCGACGATGGTCAGGCCCAGGCGGCTGGCAGCAACAATGGTACAGGTGCGCCACGCCAGGATGAGGGCGTCGTCGAGGGCGAGTTCACCGTCGAAGGCTAATCAACATCTCATTCAAAAACCCCCGCTTCTGGAATCAGGAGCGGGGGTTTTTGTTATACTGCGGCACACAGATTGCATTATGTACTGTAGTACAAATTCCTTCTGCTACAAAGGGGCCGCCGATGAAAACGATTCTGGTTGTTGAAGACGATGAAAGCGTGCGCCTGATGGTGCAGTCTGTGCTTGAGGACGAGGGCTATCGCGTCGTCACAGCGGCCAATGGCCGCCAGGGATTGGCGAGTGTGGCCCTAATCCATATCGACCTGATTGTGTGTGACATTATGATGCCAACCCTTGATGGGCGTAAAATGTGCCATATCATTCGCGCCAACCCGCGCTACGAGGCGATGCCAATTATCTTGATGAGCGCCGCCAACGAGCAGGTGCGCCGCCAGTTTCCCTACGCCACCTTCCTGGCCAAGCCGTTCACCATCGAGAATCTGCTGGGGAACGTCGCCCGCCTGGTTGGGGAAACGATTGTGGCTGGCTAGGTCAGCCGATTACGCTCTGGCCTTGAATCTGCTCCCGCCACTGCCCGCGCTCAGGATCCCACGCCCCTCCCAGTTGGATGAAGCGCTGCCCCGCCTGCTGGTGCAGTGACTCTCTGCCTGCCAACCCCAGCTACACCTCGCCGCACAGCCGGGATTTTTCCGCCCAAAGACCGATGATTCGAAGCTGGTGGCTGCCTATACTGAGCGAAGTTATTTTTCTCGAAAGGAGCGCCTTATGCTGCAAGTTGCTTTTGATTGCCCCGGTCAGGCTGGCTCACACGGAGATCGCAGCGGGCAATAATGCGCCGACTCTATCTCTCCAGAGGCAGCGTGACCGGGCTGATAGCGCCCGTCTGACGTGTGGATAAACCTCTTCTGGAGTAGCACCAATGAATGAACAAACCCGGCGGTATCTGGACGAAGAATGGCTGGATGAACACGAGACCAAAGCGGTTGAGGAAGAGCGCAATCGCCGGAACGAGCAGCGGCCAGTGCCCGATGCTCGGCGGCAGGCCCAAAAAGAGTGGGGCCGGGCGATGGCGAAGTACCATCGCAGCCGGAGTAAAGCCGACAAGCCTCAATAAGGAATGTACCCATAGAGATGGTGAAACGCTGAGATTGCCCAGGCAGCCTCAGCGTTTTTGCGTGTGCGCCGCGCGGCAGCTAGGCGACGATCACCTCGTAGGCGTAGCGAATAATCACCCCGATCACCACAATCAGGAACACCGCCCGCACAAAGCCGCTGCCCCGGCGAATCGCCATCCGCGAGCCCACCACCCCGCCCAGCACATTGCAGATCCCCATCGGGATGGCGATGCTGTAGATCAGCTGGCCGGCCCAGGCAAAATACACCAGCGCCGCCAGATTGGTGGTGACATTGATGATCTTGGCCGAGGCGGAGGCGTGCAGGAAATCCAGACCGAGCACCCCAACGAACAGAAACATCAGAAAGCTGCCGGTGCCAGGGCCAAAAAAGCCGTCGTAGAAGCCAATCGCGGCGCCAATCGCCAGCACATACGGCGTCGGCCGGGCGCTGGCGCGGGTCTCGCGTGCCGCCGTGCCAAAGGTTTTACGGCAAAATGTATAGATGGCGACGCCGATCAGCAGCACCAGCACCAGCGGACGCAGCACCGCCGGGGAGAGCAGAATGGCGACCCGTGCGCCGAGCATCGAGAAGATCGCGGCGGTGATCATCGCGGGCCAGACCAGCCGCCAGTCGATCTGCACCCGACGGTTGTAGGCCACCGCCGCCGCCGTGGTGCCCGTGACCGCCGCCAGCTTGTTGGTGCCGAACAGCAGCGCTGGCGCAACCTCGGCGATGTCGCTGCGCAGGACCAGCAGGGCCGGCAGTTGCACCAGCCCGCCGCCGCCGCCAATCGAGTCGATAAAACCGGCCAGGGCTGCAAACAGACACAGCCAGACAAGCGTGAGCATCACAGGATTTCCCCCCATGACTGCGGGAAACCGCTAAAACAAAGCCAGGAGCGCTGCAAGAGCACTCCTGAATCGACGTCCGAGGGAGCGGGCTAGATCCGCGGCAGGGTGACGCCGGTCTGGCCCTGATATTTGCCGGCCCGATCGTTGTAGGCCACCATTGGCTCCTCGTCGCCCTCGAAGAATAGCACCTGGGCGATGCCCTCGTTGGCGTAGATCTTGGCCGGCAGCGGGGTGGTGTTGCTGACCTCCAGCGTGACGTAGCCCTCCCAGCCCGGCTCAAACGGCGTTACGTTCACGATCAGGCCGCAGTTCGCGACAAACACGCCCGCATCCAGCGCAAAGTTGCCTGCCTCGGGCACGGTTAGACAGTAAACATCGTGGGTGCCGGATAATTCCTTGATGCTGGCGACTTTGTGATTGACGGGATTTGCAGCGTTAAATCCAGCAACGTCAGATCGCAGGCGAATCGTGTGATCATTCTGGTGGCTGTGGCGCTCTGTCGATGCCACCGCCCAATTGGCAGTGGGCTGCGAGTGCGCATCCATGCGGATATTCCAGGGCATATTGTTCAGGCGATCATGGTCGAGGTGGTGGCGGTGAGTCTCCGGCAGATCGGCGTAGAGCCCGTTGCGCGTATTCCACTCGTCGGCGAGGCGGTGGGTTGGATACCAGTGGCCGTTGATCAGCTGGTAGGTCATTTCATAGCCACGGAAAAGCTGGCGATACAGGGGCATCAGCGAATCGTTTGGCCGCAGCTCGTGGGCTTCAACCATCCGTCCGTCACGGCGCATGAAGCGATGGTCGGGGGTGCAGGCAATCGACTGGCCGTTATCAAACGTCACCTCGATCAGGTTATCCGTGCCAATATAGCGCGGAGCGTCGAGCAGCGCGACGATTAAGCGACCGTTCTCGCCGATGCTGTAGCCCCAGAACATCTCGCCGTCCTCGTGGCGGCGGGCCATGGCCTCAAGCGTCGGCGCGGTCCCATCAGCCAGAGCAACCTTGGTATCGCCACGAAAACAGCGCGCGTAGGTCGATTTTCCGAGGCAGATCGACAGAACATTGCGCGGGATGCGGAAATATTCGACGGTTCGGCCTAAAACAAACGAGTTCGGCGGAATAATACACACATCGGCTTTGAGATCGACTAGCGAGCGTGGGTCAAAGTTCTTGGGATCGATAATCGCCGAGTTGACGTTGGTGAAGATCTTGAACTCGTCGGCGATTCGAATGTCGTAGCCGTAGGACGAGAGGCCATACGACACCACGCCATTGCGAACCTGATCCGCCACAAATGGCTCGATCATCCCGTGCTCCTCGGCCATCTGTTTGATCCAGCGATCGGCTTTGATACTCATCGATAATTTCCTCTACGGTGTGATGGTGCCCGTGATTGGGCTGGTGGCGGTTGGCGGCACAACCGTCAGCGTCAGGGTTGGCGTGGCGCTCGGCGTGAGCGTTGGCGTTGGCGCGACGGTCGCGGTCGCGGTGGCGGTCGGGCTGGGCGTTGGCGGCGGTGTCGGCGGCGGCGGCGGCGTTGGGGTTGGCGCGGCAAACAGCCCGCGCACATTCGTCACCACATTGCTGGTCTCGGTTGGGAACAGCAGCGCCAGGCCACCGGCGGTCAGGCCGCAGGTCAGCAACGCGATCAGCAGCAGCGCCACCAGCAGCGGCCAGCGGCGGCGGCGCACCACCGGCTGCCCGGCCAGATCGCGGGGGCCTTCGATGTCGTTGTTGTGCAGCCGCTTGAACTCGGCCAGCGCCGTGTTGGGGTCGTCGTCCAGGAACGTGGCGTAGCGCTGGATGAGCGCATCGGTTGAGGCGCCACGGGGCAGCAGCGAATATTTCTCTTCTTCCAGGGCCTGAATATAGTACATCTGGATTTTGGTCTCCAGATTGGCCTGCACCAGCGAGATATTGCGGGCTTTGCGGGCCGCTCGCAGGCGCTGGCCCAGCGGCAGCGTCGCATCGATCTCAGCTGCAGGCTGGCTCGGCGCCGGCAGGTCTGGCGTGGGGCTGATGTCGGTGGTCTGGGAGATTGTGGGCACCGCCACCGACAGGGGCGCGGGCTGCTGCAGGCGCACCGCAATCCGTGCTAAGACTTCCTCGGCGCGATAGGGCTTGGCGAGATACTCGGTCGCCCCGGCCTCCAGGCCGCGCACGACATCCTCGGTGCGAAAATGGCGCGACAGCACCAGCACACGAGTTCCGGCGGCCACGGCCTCATCAAGCAGCGCCCAGCCGACACCGCGGGCAAAATCCACCTCCAGCACCACCAGGTCAGGTGGTGTCTCGCGCAGGGCCTGGTGGACGGCAGGCTCGGTCAGCGCCCGGGTTACCGTATAGTTGGCCGACTCAAGCAGGTTCGTCAGCGCTGCGAGCAAGGTGCGATCTTCATCTATCAGCAGAATACTGGTCAAAGTCGGTCCCTCAGTGCTAGTTCGACGGGCGATTATACCATATGGGCCGCTAAAAGATGGGGCGGCGCGAGGCCCTGAGGCCGACGCTGCCCTGCGGAGGAACCCTAAAATCTAGCGGTTTGGCGCAATCCGGGAGGCTAAATCCACCTGGGTTGGCTGAATTTGTCGAAGCCCAGCGTTTTGGCTTCGACAGGCTCAGCCAGCGAGGCACCAGCGCGAAGTCCAGCGTTTTGGGACAGGACTCAGCCGACGGGGAACCAGCGCTTCACGGGCTAGGAGAAGGGGAGTTACGCGACGGCCTTGATCGCCAGGCCTTGCTGTTTGAGCGCCGCCTGGAGGCCGCTCTGCAGGTCGGCGCGGGTGGTGATATCTTCCAGCCGCAGGCCCAGCTGCACCATTGTCTGGGCGATCTCCGGGCTAATCCCGACCAGAATCGTCTCGGTTCCGACCAGGCGCAGCGCCCGGATGGCCTGCAGCAGATAGTTGGCGACCAGCGTATCGACGACGGGCACGCCGGTAATATCCAGGATCAGGGTGGTGGCGGCGTGCTCGGTCGCCTGCTCCAGCGCCGAGCTGAGGATATTCTGCGCCCGCAGCGAGTCCAGCGCGCCGATCAGCGGCATCACCAGAATCCCGGCGAAAATTGGCACCACCGGCGCCGAGCGGGCCTCGATCTCCTCCAGCAGGCGGTGCTGCTGGGCATTGGCCTGATCCAAAACCTGCTGATTCTGCTGAATCTGCGTCTCGAGCGCGGCCTGCTCAGTCTGATCGACGTAGTAGGCCACGATATACTCGCCAATCTCACCGCTCACCCGCAGCGGCGCGACCGAGATCTGTAGGTGCAGCCAGCGGTCGGTCGGCTTGGCATATTTATCGACAATGTTAAAATCGAAGGCCTCCAGCTGCACTTTTTTGCCTGAAAAGGCTTGTTTGATCAGCGGGAGGGCGTTGGCACGCACGAGTGACTCGTCGGTATAGAGGTTATAATGCTCCTGAACCGTTGCCGTATCTTCAACACTATAGCCAAATAATTTACGTCCAACCGTATTGATCATCACAGATTGACCACTTACATGGTAAATAATTGAAGGAGTCGGGGCCACAATCCAGGCGCTTCCCATCATGTCGCGAATACTATCCAGATTTAGATCCATGGCATGCTCCAATTCGGTAGTTGCGGCGGTGTACGATGATTAATTATAGCCGAGGAATCTGATGGATGAACAACGGACATGGTGGGAAACTCTGTTTCAGCTTGACGAGTACGCCACCTACCCTGAGCTGGCCGCGACGATCACCAGCGGCGAGGTGGATTTTCTGGAGAGCGTGCTGAGCCTGCAGCCGACGATGACCATTCTGGATCTGGCCTGCGGCAACGGCCGCCATCTGCTGGAGCTGGCCCGCCGGGGCTATCGGGCCGAGGGCCTCGAGCTGGCGGCCCCGGTGGTCGCCCATGTGGCTGAAAAGATTCAGGCCGAGCAGCTTTCGGCGCGGATCGTCCAGCGCGATATGCGCGATCTGGAGGGCCTGGGGCCGTACGATGTGGTGCTGGTGATGAACAGCTCGCTGGGGTTTTTCAGCGATGCCGAGCATCAAACCCTGCTCCGCTCGATCCGCAGCATCCTGGCCCCGCGCGGCGTTCTGCTGCTCCAGTGCCTCAACCCCTACCAGATCAGCGGCTACATGCAGACCTATCGCAGCGGCTGGCACGTGGTCGGCCCCGGCTATGTCCTGCGCAGCTCGCACTTCAACCCGCTGACTGGCAGCATCGAGACCGCCTACCGCTATGTCGAGCCAGGCGGCGGCGAGACCGCCCACCCCGGCGAGCGCATTCGCCTGTACACCTACCTGGAGTGGATCGCGATGCTGCGGAGCGCCGGGTTCCAGCCAAGCGCAGTCTTTGGCGATGCCGTGGTTCCGTGCGTGCCGTTCGACGAGACCAGCCACTGGCAGGTGATTCAAAGCGTCAGGGGCGAGGGGTGAGCTGCGCGGCAATGAAGGAGTTGTTATGATCTTTGGTGATCCAACCGTCTTTGCGATTGAATGTGAGATTGAACTGGAATCTGAAGGATGGTTCTATGGCAAAACAGCTATTTGGATAGGAAAAAGACGCATTGGCGCGTATACCACGGAAATTGTCCCAATGATCGCTGAAAGGATCTATAAAGCAGCAACCGGACTGAATACGGAACAGATGTACCCATTCTCCACAATGAATGCGCAGACGATAATGGCTGATGTACAGTCGATCTATGCTAACCCATCAAACTATGCTAACCCATCAAATCGCGATGATGTGGATAAAGCTCTCAAGTGTCAGGAAGTATATAGGTACTTGATCGTGTTTGCGTATGATATAGGTTTCGAGAACGATGTTCTGATCCACCATAAACTTTTAGATAAGATACGGTTTATCTGGAAGCATGAAGACGCCGATATCATCCATGAACAACGTATCCCGATCACAATCTATAAAAATGCTATTCACGCATATCTCACATGGATTAAGCAGATGACTGGATATTCCCATGATCTTGCTTTGATCTAAGCTCTTAATGGTTGCGTGTGATTATGAGGATTGTGGTTATCCTCGTTAATATTGGCCTTAAGCCAGCGCGCCCCAGTTCAGCAGTGAACTGGGGCGCGGCGTATTTAGTGTTGCTCCAAGAGCGGTTTGCGGAATGCCAACGGAAGTGGGCAGGCACAGAGGAATGGGCAGGCACAGAGGAATGGGCAGGCACAGGGGCCTGCCCTAACGCCGATTCTTCTCCAGGCTCTCCAGCGCCCAGGTGGCCCCGGCCTTGCCCGAGAGCAGCACCAGCGGGATCCCGCCGCCGGGGTGGGTGGCGCCGCCGACCAGCGCCAGGCCGCGCAGGCCTTTGGGCTGATTGCCAGGCCGCAAAAACGCCGCCTGCAGGCCGTGCGACGCCGGGCCGTAGAGCGCGCCACGGCGGGCGTTGGTCAGCGCGCCCAGATCGGCGGGCGTGAGGATCTGCTCGGTGACAATCGAAGCGCCCAGATCGGCCAGGCCATACGCCTCCAGGCGCCGCACGATCAGGTCGCGGTAGGCCTGGGCCTCGCGGGGCCAGTCAACCCGGCCGGTGGCAGGCGCGTTGACCAGCACAAACAGGTTCAGCATTCCTGCCGGGGCGTGCTGGGGGTCGGCGCGACAGGTGGCGGCCACATAGATCGTCGGGTCGGGCGCGGGCACATGCAGGTCGAAGATCGCCCGGAACTCGGCCGGGTAGTCGGCGCTGAAGAAGATGTTGTGGTGCTGGATCTGCGGATAGTCGCGGCTCACGCCCAGCAGCAGCACAAACCCCGAGCAGGACAGATCGTGGTCGGGCGCCCGCGTCGGCTCGATCAGCTCGTCGAGCGCATACAGCGCATCGGCGTTGACGATCACGTAGTCGGCGGCGAGCGTGGTGCCGTCGGCCAGCCGCACGCCGGTCGCCCGGCCGCGCTCGGTCAGCACCTGCGCGACCGCCGTGTTGAGCCGCAGATCAACGCCCAGCTCCAGGGCAATCCGGCCCAGCGTTGCCGCCAGCTGATACATCCCGCCGCGAATATACCAGCCGCCCTGGGCGATCTCGACATACGGAATGATGCAGAAGGTGGCCGGCGAGCGGTAGGGCGAGGAGCCGTTGTAGGTGGCGTAGCGATTGAACAGCTGGCGCAGATACGGGTGCTTGAAAAAGCGCCGCACCGCCTGATCGACCGTGCTGAACGGGGCGATCTTGAGCACATCGCGGACGAGGCGCGGCTGCAGCATCGTCCGCAGGCCGGCAAACGGCTCAAGCAGAAACGGCTCGGCGGCGGCCCGGTAGATCCGGGCGGCGAAGGCCATGAAGCGAAAAAACCCCTCGACATCGGGCGGGCTGAGTCGCTCGATCTCGCTGGCCAGCTTCGGCAGGTCGGCCCAGGCGTCGAACAGGGTGCCGTCGGGCCAGCGGTAGCGGCAGGTCGGGTCAACCGGCACAATCGTAAGCTCGTCCTCCAGCCGTCGCCCGGCCACCGCCAGCAGATCGCGCACGACCCAGGGCATGGTGAACAGCGACGGCCCGGTGTCGAAG
>DAOTUS010000570.1:0-6470 GCA_034437415.1 Herpetosiphonaceae bacterium | reverse complement strand
CGGCGGTCGGCACAGGCACGGCGGTTGGCGGCACGGGCACGGCGGTTGGCGGCACGGGCACGGCGGTTGGCGGCACGGGCACAGCGGTTGGCGGCACGGGCACGCCGGTTGGCGGCACGGGCACATCGGTTGGCGGCGCGGGCACATCGGTTGGCGACGCGGGCACATCGGTTGGCGACGCGGGCACATCGGTTGGTGGCAGCGAGATCTCAGTGTTGATCGGCGCGGGCACTGCGGTTGGCAGGGGTATGTCGGTTGGGAACACTGGCGGCACTCCGATCGGCGCAGCGGTTGGCGCGGCCGGGGTGCTGCTGGCCGGCGCTGCGGTCGCGCTGGCGGTGGCGGTGCTCGGCGGCGAGGCGGAAGGCTGCGTGATCCTGGCGGTTGCGCTCGCAGCGGGCCTGGCTGTGGCGTCTGGACCGCCGCTGGATGGCGTCGGATCGAGCCGCGCCTCGGCCTGGAGCTCAATCGCAGGCTGAAAGATCAGATCTACGACCCCGTTGCTGCGGTTGCGCCGGACCTGCCGCTGCTGCTCGACCGCCTGCTCGCTGAGGGCGAACGGGGCGGACAGCCCCCACGGCTGGTAGTCGGCAAAGGCTGGCACCGCGATCGCCGCCTGAACGGTGTTGTAGGGTGTGCGGGCACTCAGGGCCAGGCTGGCTGCGCCGCATAAACTCAGCAGCACCAGCAGGAGAATAATAATCCCCACGCCAATCAGCAGCGGATCGTTATTCTCCTGCTGGTTATACTCGGCTGGCTTAAGCGCTGCGCCTGGCAGCGTCTGATTAGTGCGCTGAAGTCGCATATACCACCTTTGTCCCTGGCTCATCGGACTCGACTAGCGAGACAGCTGGCACCCACAGCGAGAAGCACGAGCCCACGCCAACTTTGCTGCGGACCCGGATCCGTCCGCCGATCTGCTCGAGCAGATGGCGGGTAATCGATAGGCCCAGCCCGGTGCCCCGTTCGACCGCGGTAAGACCGCTTTGTTCACCGCCCCGCTGGAAGCGCATAAACAGCCGCTTCTGATCGTCCAGGCTGATGCCGGTGCCAGTATCAAGCACATCAATGCGCACCATATCCGCATCCCTGAGCGCCCGAATCTTGATCGATCCAGCCTCGGTGTAGCGGCGGGCATTGTTGAACACCTGCTGCAGAGCGATTTTAAGATGGTAGGCATCGATGAGCACGAGAGGCAGATCCTCGGGAACTTTAATGTGCAGATCCAGCCCTTTTTGCGCGACCGCGTGGCGCTCGGTGCTCAGGCCGCTCTCAAGCACATCGCTAACACTATGCGGCTGCAGCTCGGGCGTGGTTGATCCGGCGTCGATGCTGGCGATCAGAATCACATTTTTCAGCACCTCGACCATCACCTGGCCCTGGTTACGAATTGTGTGCAGCGACTCGCGCTGTTTGTCGTTGACCTCTCCCAGCAGGCCGGTCAGCAGCAGATCGGTGTAGCCGCACATCGAGGTCAGCGGGGTGCGCAGCTCGTGGGAGATAGTGGCGATAAAATCGGTTTTGGCCTGATTGATCACCTGCTGCGCGGTAAGATCGTGGAGAATAACGACTTCGCCCTCAGCATCCTCGTCGGTTCCCTTGATTGGAGCGGTGCTGAGCGAGAAGATTCGTTCGCCATAGGCGTAGACGGTTGGCGCCGTCGTTGCCTTGGTGGCGAACATCTCAGCGGTGGTTGGCACCGGGTTCAGCGGCAGGTGGTCAAATGACTGGCTAAGCAGCTCGGCCATCGGCAGCTGCATCATCTCGGTGGCCGACTGGTTGGCAATCGTAATCCGCTGGGCTTTATCCAGCACCAGCACGCCGTCGGCGATACTCTGAAGGATCGCCTGCTGCCGACGGGCGTCATACTGCACGGCGGCATACAGCACCGCGTTCTGCAGGGCGGTCGCCGCCATGCTGGCGATTGCGCTGAGCGGCTCGCTGGTATTGCCCAGGCTCACGCTGGCCGGGTCGGCGCTGACGATAACCAGGCCGATCGATTGTTGCTGTGGCCGCAGGGGCAGCAGCACCCACCCGTCGGGGGCAAGGGTTTGGAAGCGCACAAGGCTGGCTTGGGTGGTCGCCAGCTCGTAGATCGCTGGCAGCCGATCGATCACATCGGGGCTATACAGCGGTGGCTGGGCGGTCAGGGCACCCTCGCTATAGCAGTGCCACTGTTGATTGGTGAAGAGCACCACCTGAACCTGGCTGGCCGGAATCAGCCCCTTGATGGCGAGATCGGTTTGCTGAATAACGCCCTCGATGGTGATCTCGCGGGCCATCGATCGGCTGGTTCGATACAGGTCAAACAGCCGATCGGTCATATCGTTGAGCACCGTCGCCAGCGTGCCAACCTCATCATTCTGCTGCACAGTGCTGCGCTGCTCGAGGTTGCCCTGCTTGACCGCCAGGGCCGTGGCCACCAGTTCATTCAGCGGCGAGGTGATCCGCCGGGTGATCAACAGCCCGATCACAACCACGCTCAGAAATGCCCCCAGCGCAATCAGCAGTACAAGCTGGCGACTCTCCGCCCAGGTTTCACTGATGACGCTGCGTGGCAGCATCACTGCCACATAGCCAAGGTTGTTGCGGCGGATGCGCAGAGGATTGTAGCGGGCCTGGAGGGAGAGTGTCTCCAGCGAAATTTGATTGGTCAGGGCATTGTTTTGCCCACTGAGCTGGCTGATCTGCTCAGGGCTGAGCGCAAAGGGCTGATTTTGATCGAGGGGCAGATTGCTGGCCAGCACCGTGCCGGCGGCGTTCAGCACCGCCGTAATGGTCGAGCGGTTGCGGGGCACCAGCCGCTCCTGAATAATGCGCTCCAGCGGCTCGGTAAACATAACGGCGCCAAGCACCTGCTCCGTGCCATCGGCGGCGATCTGTTTGACCGGCACAACGATGTAAAAAAGCGTGTAGTCAATATTGGGCGCGATCTGGAGCAGCCCGGCGTATTTATCGCCAATCAGGTCCTGCTGCCCGGTGAGGATCGCCTGGACGTTGGGGATAGCTTGCAGGGCGGTGTTGCCGACCAGCGCGGGCACCTGCTGGCGCACCTCGGGCTGACTTACATCAACCAGCACCTTCCCAGTTTGGTCGAGCGCCAGAATACCGCCTGGCAGATAAAAATCCATCGCCGTGCGGAGGATTTTTTCAATCTGGGCCGTATCACGGGCGGCAAATGCCTCGACAGTGCTCGACAACGCCCGCGATGGATCGGCGGGAGCGCCAACCACTACAAACATCTGATCGAGCGTTTGATCTTCGAGCGTTTCCCATTCCAGGCTGGTGCTGACCACGCTCTCTTCGAGCGCACGATCAAGCTGTTGCTGCAGTCGGGTGGCGATGGTGTAGAAGACCAGAATGCCCAGCAGGATGAGCAGGAGGGCGGCCAGCAAGAGGTAGGGCACAATAATTTTGTAGCGCAGACGGCTATTAAAACGTTGGCTTAGTCGAACAAGCATGCACACACCCTGGCTGTAATCGTGAGGTAGAATCTTTGCTTGCCACAGTATACCATTGACTGTCGAGATAATTGTTGCACTTTATGATCATTCAATGTCAGGATTTTGCCCCCGATTGCTCAAGTAGGCCCCTCCGTTGTATGATTAAGCTCCTACAATCCGTCAGTTTGAGAAATGGAGCGTCCCATGATCCACTATGTCGACTTTGAGATTGATATTGATGCGCCGACCAACGATATCTACCCGGTCCGGGTGCGGAGCGCCAACGGCCAGCAAGATCGTGACACGCTGGTTTTGCCGCTGACTGATGCGCGCTATACCGCAATTCAAACGAAATTGGCCTACCCTGAGCTTGGAACCACGGAGAACGAAGTCCTGGCGCTTGGCACATTGCTCTACGAGACCCTGTTGCGGGGGAAAGTCTGGGGCGTCTTCGTCGCAGCGCGGAATGAGGCCAGCCGGGATGGGAAATCGCTGCGGATTAAGCTATCAATCGAGCCAACCCAGGTCGCTGTCGCCGAGTTTCCCTGGGAGTTTGCCTGCGACGATACGGGCATCCCGCTGGCAACCGAGCACTCATTCTGCCGTTTCCTGCCCCGCTCCGAGCCGCTGCCAGCTCTCAAGGTCGCCCCTGGAACCCAGCTGAAGATCCTGCTGACCTCGGCGTTGCCCACCGAGCTCGCCGCCGCCTATCCGCTGGATATTGCGGCCGAGGTCGCCGGGATTCGCGCGGCCCTGAAGCCGCTTGAAGATGCTGGCCAGATTACGATTATTGAGATTCCGCATCTTACCGGCCTCAAGCTACAGCGGGCGATCAAGGATGAGCGCCCGCATATTCTGCACTATGTCGGCCACGGCACCTTTGAGGGCGATACCGGCGCGCTGATCCTCGAAAAAACCGATGGCACTCGCCAGGATCTTTCGGCCCGCCAGCTGGCGATTGCGCTGCGCAACTCCAGTATCCGGCTCGTGGTGCTGAACGCCTGTAAAACCGGGATGGTCTCGACTAATTTGCTTCGGGGGATGGCGCCAGCGCTGATGGGGGCGAATATTCCGGCGGTGGTCGCGATGCAGTCGTCGGTCCAGGATGACGCCGGCCGGGCTTTTGCCGAGGAGTTTTATCGCGCCCTGGCCAGCGGCACACCAATTGACGGGTGTGTGGCCGAGGGCCGTAAGGCTGTGATTATGTGCGGCCTGAGCAACCTTGACTGGGGCCTGGCAACCCTGTACATGCGCGCCCCCGACGGAATTTTGTTCGAGGGTGTGGGCGAAAGCAGCCCGGCATCGGCATCCAACCAATCGACCACGCCGCAGCCTGCGTCTGTCCCATCATCAAGCGGAGCCAATATTAACCTCGGCGCGGGTAACAATTTCAGCGGCGGCAATTTCTCCTTCGGCAATGTGGCGGGCCGTGACATTGTGCAGACCAATACCTATGGCACTCCTTCAACCCCACCTGCTGGGGCGAGCGAGCCTGATGAGCTGGAGCACCTGACCCGCAAACGCAATATTTTGCGCCAAAGCCTCAACGAGCTGGAGATCAAGGAGGCGCAGTTTGGTACTCTGTATGCCCCGGTCTATATTACAACTCAGATTCGCGAGACCAAAGAAGACTTGAGCAAGCTTGAAGCGCGCATCAAGCAGTTAGGCGGCTAGATTTGAGCGCTGTCAGTGGGATTATTGTGGCGGGCGGGCGCTCCAGCCGCCTGGGCCAGGATAAGCGGCGGCTGCGCCTGTGGGGCGATGACGGCCCAACCTTGCTCGAACACACCGTCGCGATCGCCGCCGCGCTGTGCGACGAAGTCCTGGTGGTGCTGAACGATCCGGCCGAGTGGCAACACTTGGACGTGCAGCTGCTGCCTGATGCCTGGCCCGACGCCGGACCACTGGGCGGGATCGCCTCGGGGCTACAGGCCGCCCAGCACGAGTGGGCGCTGGTGCTGGCCGCCGATCTGCCCCTGCTTGACGTAGCGCTGCTGCGAGACCTGCTGGCGCTGCCCCGGACGGCGCTGGCGGTGGTGCCCCAGCGGCTGGGCGACGCTGGCCACGCGCCCCGCAACTGGTATAGCTTCGAGCCACTCCACGCCCTATATCACCGCTCGTGCCTGCCGATTTTGGCCGGGGAGCTGGCGGTTGGCGAGCGGCAGGTTGCCGGTATTTTGGCCGCCCTCCAGGTGCAGGTATTTCCAATCAGCAGCGATGATCCGCGCCGTGATTCTTTTACCAACATCAATACCTCGGCCGATGTCGCTGCATTGTTCACGAAGACCACCCGATGATGAGTTGTGATCCACGGGCGTGTTCTTCGTGGATCAGGGGAAAATATATGCGTCGAATCGCCTACTGCTCACCAGTCAATCCAGTCGAGTCGGGAATTTCCGACTACAGCGAAGAGCTGCTGCCCTATCTTGGCCAGTATTTTGATCTCACCCTGATTGTCGATGATGGGGTTCAGCCGAGCAATGCGCAGGTCAAGAGCCGCCTGCCAATCGAGCGGATCAGCCGCCTGGCCAAGCTACAGCGCCGCCAGCCATTTGATGCGCTGATCTATCATATGGGCAACAGCCCGGCCCATAGCGCGTTCTGGGAATCGCTGCAGACGCTGCCAGGGGTGGTGGTGCTGCACGATTATGTGCTCCACCACCTGATGCTGTGGCACGCCGTCAATCGGCGCAAGGATGTGCGGCTGTATCGGCGCGCGATGGCCGAGCGCTACGGTGCGGCGGGCGCGGCTGTCGCAGCGCAGATGGAGCGTGGCCAGCTCAGCGATGCGGTGTTTGATTTCCCGCTGGTCGAGGGCGTTATTCAGGCGGCGACTGGGCTGATCGGCCACAGCCGCTATGTCATCGACCACGCCCTGGCGGTGCGGCCAGATCTGCGGGCGGCGGTTGTGCCAATGGGTGTGCCGCTGCCGCCAAGCCCCGATCGGGCCGCCGCACGGGCCGCCCTTGGGCTGCCGGCTGAGGTGCCGGTCTGGGCCAGCTTTGGGCATATCAATCCCTATAAGCG
>DAOTUS010000569.1:0-10226 GCA_034437415.1 Herpetosiphonaceae bacterium | reverse complement strand
CATCAATATAGGCCAGCGTCGCGACATGCTCGCGCTGCACCGCTGGATCAAACACGCTGTAGTGCCGAACCGCCACCTGCGGCCCGTACAGGCGGGCCAGCGATGCGGCTGCGGCTGCGGCTGCCTTCGCCGAAGGCATGCGCGGTCCTCAGCCGTAGTTGCACTGGGCATCGTCGGTCTGGCCAAAGACCTCCACGGTGACAAGCGGCATCACTGGAGAATCGCCCCCTGGACAATTTGATTTAGCACAGGCTCATTCTCAGCATAGCTATTGTCCGCCACAAAGGCCAGCACCACGCCAATGCTGCTGCCCGGCGCCGGCTTGGCCAGATAGCGAGCCTTGATCGTAATATCCTGCCCGCCAACCAGCCTAGTGAAGGTTACGGTGCCATCTTGCTGCTGGGCGCTATCGCCGCCGACGCTGACCTGGGGCGTGGTGCCCGGCTTGCACAAGGCCTGGGCCACCGTGTTCACCGCCGTCAGAAAGCCAGCCCGATCCTGGGTGTTGTCAAGCACTTTGGCAGCCAGCACGCCCTCGCCACTGTCCAGGCTTGGCGACAGGAAGATACTACGCGGCAGGGTTGGCAACGCCTGCGGGTTCCAGCTCCCATCACGGGACACGCTGATGTTGGTCTGCGGGTCGCGGTACAGGTTTAGGCTGGCGCCAGAGAGCTTGATCGGCGGCAGGCTGGCGGCGACCGGGGTGCCATCGGGGGCTGGCGGTGGCGGCTCGGATGGCTCGGTCAGGGCCGTGGCGGGAACCCAGCCGACGGCGCCCTGGGGTGCGCCCTCTATGGTTGTATTGGCCCGCTCATCGACGCTAATATTCCACCACAGCTGGCCGCCACTATCCTGTGACTTAATAAAGCGCACCACATCATTGGGATTCAGGTTGCCTTTGCCTGCCGCTGTCTCGTTGGGCTCGACCCGCAGGGGTACCTGGGCCAGGACGCGCCCGGTTGGCAGGTTGGGCGTGGCGGTCGGCTGGGCCTCGGCAGTCTGCTGGATTTGCCGGATAAAGGCCTCGGCGGTGCGGGTCGGCGCCAGGGCGACGGTGGTTTGCTCGGTCTGCTCCTTTTTGGTCTCCAGCTGGGTATTAAACGCGGAAAGACCGTAGCCAATGCCACCGATGACGCCCAACACAATCGCGGTGCGCACAAAAATACCGATTGGGCCACTCCGCCGCGGACCATCAGCAGAGAAAAAAGTATCCCAGTCGTTAGTGTCAATCTTGCTTGGCACGGGTACCTCCGAGAACAGTCAGACCACAAAGGTCAAAAATTCTAACCAATTCTGCAGCAGTATATATGCTAAACCGACACTATGCAAAAAACCAGATCCTAGCCCTTGCGCCCAAACTGGCGCTCGATCTGGCCCTGGGTGATCTGGAGCATCGTTGGGCGGCCGTGCGGGCAGGTGCGCGGCATCTCGCAGCGTTCGAGTTGCTGGAGGAGCTGGCGCATCTCCTCGTGGGAGAGCACTTTGCCCGCCCGAATTGCGCTATGGCAGGCGATCGTGGTGAGCATGGCCTCGCGCCACCTATCGGGGTTGGAGCCGCCGGTCTGGCTGAGATGGTCGGCGATCTCCATCAGCGCCGGGACGATCTCGCCGACCTCCAGCCCGCTTGGCACCGCCCGGATCATCAGCGTGCTGTCGCCAAACTCTTCGGCCTCGAAGCCCCACTGCTGCAGCAGCTCCAGGTCGCCCGCCAGCAGCCGGGCCACCGCTGGGGGCAGCTCGACCGCCTGGGCCATCAGCAGAGTCTGGCGCTCAATCGGCTGATCCATCCGCTCGACCATCAGCCGCTCGTAGACCACGCGCTCATGGGCGGCGTGCTGGTCAATCAGATACATGCCATCGTTGGCCTCGGCGATGATGTAGGTTTCGCTGACCTGGCCAATCACCCGCAGCAGCGGCAGCCGGGCATCACCTGGTTTCGGCAGCGGCGGCAGGTTTTCGCCAGGATCGATGGGATCTGAATTGACATAATCACTCGGTGAATTAAACGCCGAGCTGCTCTGGCTCTCACCGGAGAGCGGCGCCTGAACTGGGCGCGGGTTCCACTCCCGCTGCTGCGCTGCCTCAGCCGACTGCTGGGCGCACTCATTGAACAGTGCGTCGTCACCAGCTGGACGGCGGCTAAACTCGGCGCTGGGCCGCAGTTCGACCCGGCGGTTGAGCGTCTCGGCACCATTAAACGTTGAGCCACCCCAGGCGCGAATCGAAGTATGGGCCGATAGGGCCTCGCGGACAGCCTTGGTCAGAGCGCCAAACACATGTGGCTGATTGCGAAACTTGACCTCGCTCTTGGTGGGATGGACATTCACATCAACTGCGGCGGGATCGATGGCGATGTTCAGGACGACAATCGGGTGGCGCCCCTTCATCAGCAGCGTGTGATAGGCCTCTTCAATCACGTACACCAGCGTGCCCTGCGGCTTGATCCAGCGCTGGTTGACGAACAGATGCATATACGAGCGCGCCGCCCGGTAGGTGGAGGGCTGGCTGACGTAGCCGCTCACCCGCACCTCTTCATCCTCGGCGCTGGAATCACGCTCGACCGCGATCATCTCGCGGCCCACGTCGATCCCATAGATCTCGATAATTGCATCGAGCAGCTTGCCATTGCCGGGGGTCTGCAGCGCCAGCTTGCCATCGAGGAGCAGCGTCCAGCGAATATTCGGATAGGCCAGGGCGTATTGGGTGACGACCGTGCTGATCTGGCTCATCTCGGTGGCATCGGAGCGCATAAACTTCAGCCGGGCGGGCGTGTTGTAAAACAGATTGCGAATGCTGAAGGTGGTGCCAACCGAGCACCCGCGGGGCGTAAGCGCCTGAATTTCGCCGCCAGCAATCCGCAGCTCAGTGCCAACCTCGGCGTCCGCCGTGCGGGTCAGGCAGGTCACCTGGGAGACCGAGGCGATCGAAGGCAGCGCCTCGCCGCGAAATCCAAGTGTCTGGATCGCAAAAAGATCGTCGATCTGCTGGAGCTTGCTGGTGGCGTGGCGCAGAAAGGCGGTCTCGACCTCAGCGGCAGCGATCCCACAGCCGTTATCCTGAATACGCAGCTCGCGTTTCCCGCCCTCACGGGCCTCGACCCGAATCTCAGTTGCGCCGGCATCAATTGAATTCTCAATCAGTTCTTTCACGACCGAGGCTGGCCGCTCAACCACCTCGCCCGCCGCAATCTGGGCCGCGAGGGTCGCATCTAATACGCGAATTGGCATTGTTTTGCGCTCCTACTCTGGTTTACTGTACGCGATCTATTGTACCATAGGGAGTGGTTTTTAGGACAAATGTACTGAAAAGCACAGTGCGCAGAACATCCAGAGGGTGTTCTGCGCACACAATCCTGCGGTGGAGCTAGCCCTGTTCGGCAAAGCGCTCGGCGAGTTCATCGGAGACATCAAGGTTGCTGTAGACCTTCTGCACATCATCGAGGTCTTCGAGCTTTTCTAACAAACGCAGCGCCTGAAAGGTCTCTTTTTCATCAATGGTAATGATTGCCTTGGGCTGCATAACTTTTTCGGCACTTGAAAGCTTCACCCCGCTCTCATTGAGCTGATCGCGCACCGCCGCCAGACGGCTAAACTCGGTGTAAATAATAATATTCTCAGGATTGACAATAATATCATCGGCGTCGGCCTCGATCGCCAGCATTGTCACCGCATCGGCATCGATCTCCGGGGTTCGATCGACCGTGATCAGCCCCTTGAGATCGAACATCCAGCCGACTGAGCCGGACTCGCCCAGGGTGCCGCCGTTTTTATTGAAGGCGGTCCGCACTTCCGAGACGGTGCGATTGCGGTTGTCGGTGGCGGACTCAACAATAATGGCAACGCCGCCTGGCCCATAGCCCTCGTAGTTGATCTCATCGAGCGAGGCTTCGCCAGTAATGCCCAGCCCGCGATCAATCGCCCGCTGAATATTATCGCTGGGCATATTGTCAGCTTTCGCTTTTTCAATCGCCAGGCGCAGGCGAAAGTTGGTAGTAATATCGCCGCCACCTTCACGGGAGGCGATGGTGACATCACGGGCTAATTTCGTCCACCGTTGACCACGGCGCTGATCCAAAACCCCTTTTTTGCGGCGAATTTCATGCCATTTTGAGTGCCCTGACATAATCAATATCTCCTACGTGTTGCAAGGTATTGCCCGTATTATAGCCATGCCACCAGGGCTTGGCAAAAGCCGAGGGGCACGGTGTACCGTGCCCCTCGGGGAAGTGCGTCAGCTTAAGTCAGTTAGACGTGCTGGCTGGGGAGTTCCTCGCCGCGAAACACACCATTGTTTGACACATACGGGGTTACTTCGTCGAGAAATCCGTTCAGCGCCACGCCATCGAGGGTTTCGTGCTCGATCAGGGCCTCGGCCATGCGGTTGAGCACATCGCGGTCACGGCTAAGGATGAGACGGGCGCGGGCGTGGCCCTCGTCAACCAGCCGCTTGACCTCGGAGTCGATCTTGCGCGATGTTTCGTCCGAGTAGTTGCGCTGCTCGCTAATTTCGCGACCAAGGAAGATCAGCTCTTCTTTTTCGCCAAACGCAATCGGCCCAAGCTCGGCGCTCATGCCATAGCGGGTGACCATCGCTCGGGCCATGCGGGTGACCTGTTGAATATCACCGGAGGCGCCAGTTGTAAAATCGCCAAGCACCAGCTCTTCGGACACCCGGCCGCCAAGGGCAACCGCAATCTGGGCCTCGAACTGTGAGACGCTCATATACATCTGATCCTCATCGGGGATCATCAGGGTGTAGCCGCCGGCCATCCCACGGGGGATAATCGTAACTTTGTGGACTGGATTTGCCCTCGGCATCGCTTTGGCAACAATCGCGTGGCCAGCTTCGTGGAAGGCGGTCAGCTCTTTCTGCTTGGGCGACATCACCCGTGAGCGGCGCTCTGGGCCACCGAGCATAATCCGCTCGGTCGCATCCTGCATTTCCTTCATGCCAATCCGTTTTTTGGCCCGGCGAGCGGCCAGGATGGCGGCCTCGTTGATGACGTTGGCCAGATCGGCGCCAGATGATCCCGGCGTCAGCTTGGCGATCGCCTCAAGGTTGACATCCTCGTCCAGGGGCTTGCCTTTGGTGTGGACCTTCAGAACTTCAATCCGCCCGCGCAGATCGGGGGCATCGAGCACAACCTGGCGGTCGAAACGACCTGGGCGAACCAGGGCCGGATCAAGCACATCTGGGCGGTTGGTGGCGGCGATCACGATCACGTTGGTGTTGGTATCGAAGCCGTCCATCTCAACCAGGATCTGGTTCAGGGTCTGTTCGCGCTCGTCGTGCGAGCCGCCCAGTCCGGCGCCACGCTGGCGGCCGACGGCATCAACCTCGTCGATAAAGACGATACAGGGGGCATTGCGCTTGGCCTGTTCAAATAGGTCGCGGACCCGGCTGGCGCCAACGCCGACGAACATTTCGACGAACTCCGAGCCGCTGATGGAGAAGAAGGGCACGCCGGCCTCACCAGCAACCGCACGGCTCAACAAGGTTTTACCAGTGCCGGGAGGGCCGACCATCAGCACGCCACGGGGAATCCGGGCGCCTAGCTGGGCAAACTTCTCGGGGAACTTGAGGAACTCAACCACCTCGCTGAGATCCTGCTTGGCCTCTTCCTGCCCAGCCACGTCGGCAAACGTGATCGAGGGCTTGTCGCCGGTGAACATTCGGGCTTTACTTTTGCCAAACGACATGGCCTGGTTGTTGGAGCCCTGGGCCTGGCGCATAAAGAACACGAAGAACCCAATCAGCAACAGGGTTGGCAGCAGAAATGTCAGCGCTGCACCCAGGATTCCGCCCCAGGCCGGAGCGCGTTCGTTTTTAATCTCCACCTTCTGGGCATTGTTAAGCGGCACGAGCGCGGCGGTTTTATCATCAGGGTTCTCTAGCAGCAGCTGTTCACTGCGATTCTTAGCCGCATCGGTGATCTGCCGGCCAATGTCGTCCTCGCTAGAGCGAAGCTGGGCCGTGAACGTTTTGGCCGGCGTCTCATTGTTGACGGCTTTGATCTCGGTTTCACCGCTTGTCTGGGTGATTTTAGTAATTTTACCATCGAGAGTCAACGCAATAATTTCGCTGATCGTTTTCTCACCGCTGCTGGTTTCTCGATCACCAAAATATTGATAGAACAAGGTTAGCGCCGCCACCAAAATGATCAAATATACAAAACTGTTGCGTAGCAAGCGATTTTCGCCCATCGCAGGTATCTCCTGAACGTGCGGAACACGTCCTTAAGTGAGTTGTAGGTCTCACAGCGAAACATACAACGTTCCGTGAACTTACCACATTGGAGGATCCAAAGGAAACTCGGTGTGGCTTCCGATAGTGACAATCATCGCGCATCAATGCACAACGACCTATGATCATTATCAGCGTTTAACCTCTCCGTTGAACCACCGGCGAGGAATATTCTACCAACTCAACCAGCAGCCACAGGGCTACCGGGTAAGATTGTGAGGAGTTCGAAACTACTAGGCCAGGAGGTTGATTGTAGCCAGTGCCTGCTAATCTATTGATATCTCCCACTCCCGCGCTAATGGGATGTTCTGGCACAGGCCGCTACAAAATTATACCAAATCGCTTAGGCACGGGCAAGGCAAGAATGGATTAGCAAAGTGTTAACACCCATAGACGCTGGGCTTTAATACGCCAATATAGGACAGATTTCGGTAGCGCTCAGCATAATCCAGGCCATAGCCGACCACAAACTCATTGGGAATATCGAAGCCGACATAGTCCAGGGCCAGGTCGGTTTCACGCCGCTCAGGTTTATTGAGCAAGGCACATACCGCCACACTGGCCGGATTGCGCCGCTTGAGCAGATCGACCACATAGCTCAGGGTTAATCCGCTGTCAACAATATCCTCGACCAGCACCACATGGCGTCCACTGATATCGCTATCCAGATCCTTGAGCAGCCGCACAACGCCACTGCTGGCGGTGCTTGCGCCGTAGGAGGACACCGCGATAAAATCGATCGCCACCGGGCGATCGATCGCCCGGATCAGGTCGGCCATAAACAGGACCGAGCCTTTCAGCACGCCAACCAGCAGCAGATCATCAACAGCGCTGGTGGCGGCGGTGATCGCTTCACCAAGGGCTTGAACGCGGGCGTTAAGTTCAGTGGTCGAAATTAAGATATGATCAACATCAGGATGCATCGGTTGTAATCTCCTCCAAGCTTACCAGTAAATACGTTGTGGTGTCCGGTGATGGATGGGCGTGCTCTGCCACGACAAGCTCGGGGATCCAGAGCACCCCGGTGGCGTCGGCCAGCATTGGCCAGTGGGGGCGCAGCTCGCGGGGAAGCTTTAAATCCACCATGACGTCCTGGATGCGCCGCGACCCAATCCCGCCAGCTGGCCGAATTCGGTCGCCGGGCTGGCGGGTCTGCAGCCGCAAGTCGCCCATCACGGCGTCGGCATCAAGCAGCACCTGCCAGCGAGTCAGGTTGGTCTCCGGGCGGCTGGCAATCGAATCGATGGTGATCCGCCAGCGCCCATCGGGGAAGGTTGTGCTGCCGGTCGGCGATAGCAGCAGCTCAGCCATCAGCAGCTGCGGATCGTCGGTGGCTGGCCGGGTGGTGGTCGCCATCGTCAGGGTCCAGCCCTGTGGCCGTCGGTGCAGCACCAGATTTTGGGGCAGCTGATAGACGAGCTGTTCGCTCTCGATCGCTTGCAGCACGCCGTCGAGCTGGGTTGCGCTGAGGTCATCGCGCTCAGGCCGCAGCAGCTTGATGGCCTCGCGGAGCGCTAGACGGCGCAGGGCTGGCTGGAGCCGTCCCCAGACGGCGCGATCGAAGTGGATCGATCCCGACTCCAGGGTGGTTAGGGCGGGCCAGGCGCCCAGCAGCATCTCGTGCATATAGGCCGCCTCATCCGCGGCGATGCGGGCGGTTCGCCCAAGCGCCGCGACAACCTGGGGGTTGTAGGTCTCCAGCTGTGGCAGTAGCTCGTGGCGAATCCGCCCGCGACTGTACTCGGTTGAGGCGTTGGTGGGGTCGCGGCGCGGCTCCAGCTGATGCAGAGTACAATAGGCCTCGATCTCGGCCCGCGAGGTGAACAGCAGCGGGCGCACCAGGCTCGGCCCGGTTCGGCCCGGCCGACCGGCGGTGTGCTGCCAGTCGGCCCAGCTCAGCCGCGGACGCATGCCGCGTAATCCGCTGGGGCCGCTGCCACGTAGCACGTGCAGCAGGACTGTCTCGGCTTGATCGTCGGCCTGATGGCCGACCACGACCGCCTCGGCCCGCTGGGCAACGGCCACATCGGCCAGAAAGGCGTAGCGGGCGGCGCGGGCGGCGGCGGGCAGCCCGACGTTGTATTCTTTCGCCAGCGCGCCAACATCACGCAGCTCAATCGTCGCCGACAGCCCCCACGAGGCAGCGGTGACCGCGACAAAGCGGGCCTCGTTGGTGGACTGCGCTCCACGGAGACCGTGATCAAGATGGGCTACGTGGAGCTGCCAGCCAAACCGCGGCGCCAGGGTCATCAGGCGGTGGAGCAGGGCCAGCGAGTCGGGGCCGCCTGAGACCGCAACCACCAGATTGCGGGCTGTCGTCAGGCCACATTCGCGGGTGAGCATTGCTTCAATATCGAGGAGTTCACCCATTGGATACCTACACAAAGGGAAGAAGACAACATAGGTGCATCATAGCACACTCTGAATTGAACCTTTTAGCCTAAAGGAGCGGAAATGCAACGACTAGCAGTCATTGGAGCTGGCCCGGCCGGGCTGGCGGCGGCACAGCGTCTGCGCGAGGGCTGGCCGGAGCTGGAGCTCATGGTTTTTGAGAAAAGTCGCGGTGTCGGCGGCCGGGCCGCAACCCGCTCACGCCCGCCGTTTCGCTTCGATCACGGGGCGCAGTATGTCAAAGCCCCAACTGCGGCCTTGGCCAGCGCGATTGCGGCGGATACTCGGTTTGAGGTCGGCCAGCCGGTCTGGCTGCTCCACGCCGATCATCAGATTACGCCCGGCGATGCGGCCCAAAATGCCGAGGCCAAGTGGTCCTACGCCGATGGCATCACCCGGCTCGGGCACGAGCTGGCGGCTGGCCTGACGATCCGCTTTGAAACTGCGGTGGCGCGGCTGCTCCAGCGCGGCCAGCAGTGGGAGCTGCTTGATGCCGACGAGCGCTCGCTGGGCCTCTTTGATGGGGTGCTGCTGACGCCGCCAGCGCCACAGCTGCGCGCCATCATCGCCGGATCCAGCCTGCCGACCGAGCGCCAGCGCCAGATCGATGCGGCCCTGGCGCCCGCCAGCTATCGGCGCTGCCTGAGCCTGACGCTGGGCTTTGATACGCCAATTGAGCGGCCCTGGTACGCGCTGATCAACCCCGACCGCCAGCATCCGATCGCCTGGCTGGCCCGTGAGCACGCCAAGCCGAACCGCGCCCCGGCCGGATCCAGCCTCCTGATCGCTCAGATGAATCCGGCGTGGAGCCTAGCCCACTGGGACGCGACCCTAGAGGAGCTGATCGCGCCGCTCCAGGCTATGATCGAGGCAATTCTTGGCGAGGCCCTGCCTGCGCCGACGCTGGCCGATCGGCAGGGCTGGCGCTATGCGCTGCCGGAGGCGGCCGCCGATGGCGTGGCGCTGAATGCGGTCGCCGATGGCCTGTTCTGGGCTGGCGACTACTTGGTCGGCCAAGGCCGAGTTCATCAGGCGATCGAGAGCGGCTGGGCGGCGGCGGAGCGGATTTTGGCCTGGCGCGCGGGCTTTTGACAGAAACGAAACTGTTTGGTATACTCCGCAGAACGGTCAGGAGCAGTGGCCGAGCGGTTGAAGGCGACTGTCTTGAAAATAGTTAGGGTGTCAAAGCCCTCGTGGGTTCGAATCCCACCTGCTCCTCCAACTTAATATGGGCGGGTCGCATAGTTGGCCTAGTGCGGTGGTTTGCTAAACCGCTAAGGGAGCAATCCCTTCGAGAGTTCGAATCTCTCCTCGCCCGCCAAAGCAAGCGTAAGAGCTAATCACTCTTACGCTTTTTTTTTGTGTTCTTTTAGGTTTTATCCGTGAAGGGCACGAAGAATCGGCGCCGATTCTTCGTGCCCTTCACGGATTGGCAAACGGCTGCTCCGAATTGCTGCGCTAGGCCCAATACCGTTTAAGAGGGCGTTTAATAACTAGATAATCATAACATCGCTTTTAGATATATTCTTCAATTTGGATTGATAAGGTGGTTGTTTATCGGGATTTGGATACAGTTTATTCAGCATTCGATG
>DAOTUS010000568.1:0-1740 GCA_034437415.1 Herpetosiphonaceae bacterium | reverse complement strand
CCCATAGGCATCAAGCTAAGGCTCCCCACATGAAACGCTCCTGTGGCATCATGGTGGTTATGAAGACGTACCCTGATGCATAAGGAGCGTTCCATGACCCGTACAGTAGCACAGATTGCGACCACACTCCAGGATCTGTTGACCACGACCGCCGCACAGGCTGGCCGCGATTCCGGCTTTGTCCAGCGCACCTCCAAGCTCGATGGTGCCCGCCTCGCCCAGATTATCACCTTTACCCTGCTCGCCACGCCCACGCCATCCTTGAGCGACTACACCCAGACGGCTGCCGCCTGTGGACTCGCCATCTCGCCTCAAGGCCTGGATCAACGGCTCACCACCACCGCCGCTGCCTGCCTCAAGCAGGTGCTTGAGGCGGCCATGCAGACCGTCGTGGCCGTCCATCCGGTGGCCCTTCCGCTGCTGCGTCGCTTTCCTGGGGGCGTCTTCATCCAGGACAGCACTACGATTGCCTTGCCCGCCAGCTATGCCGATCTCTGGCAGGGCTGTGGCGGTTCGACGGATGCCACGGGCGCCGCCGCCATCAAGGTGCAAATCCAACTCGATGTCCTGCATGGGCAGCTGTCCGGGGCGCTCGAGGAGGGCCGGGCGGCAGACCAACGCGCCACCCTCGACCAGCAGATCCCGGCGCAGTCCCTCCATCTGGCCGATTTGGGGTACTGGGATCTCTCCCGCTTGGCGGCGTTGAGCGCCCGGGATTGCTGGTGGCTCTCGCGGATGCATACCCAGACGCAGCTGCAAACGGCCGATGGCAGGTGGTGGCGGCTGGTCGACCTCCTGGCCGCGCAGGGAGCCGTGACCGAGATTGACCTCCCCGTCGTGCTGGGGAAAACGGAGCAGCTGCCCGCCCGCCTGCTGGCCCGCCGGGTTCCGCAAGAAGTCGCCGATCAACGGCGCCGACGGATGCGCGAGACGGCCAAACGCAAGGGCCGCCCGATCAGTGCTGACCAGCTCGCCATGGCCGCGTGGACGATGTTCGTGACCAATGTGCCGCCGAGCCTCCTGACGGTGGGGGAGGCAGTGGTGCTGGGCCGGGTGCGCTGGCAGATTGAACTGCTCTTTAAGCGCTGGAAAAGCCATGGACAGGTGGATTATCTCCCGACGGTCCAGCGGGGGCGCTTCCTGTGTGAGCTGTATGGGCGGTTGCTGGCGATGGTGGTCCAGCATTGGGTGCTGGTGACGTGTTGCTGGGACATGCCGGATCGGAGTCTGACCAAAGCGGCCCAATTGGTGCGGCTGCATGTCTTAATCTTGGCCAAAGCGCTGCCCGTCGCTCGCCGCCTGAGCGCCGCACTGCGGGATCTGGCCCGCAGTGTGGCGGTGGGGTGTCGGCTCAATCCGCGCAAAACTCGGCCCAATACGGTTCAACTGCTCATGAATCCAGAGCTGGCGCCTTAGCTTGATGCGTATGGGACACGTTTGGTACGGACCCGCCTCATCCTGACACCAGACCGGAATCCCGCTGGCTTCCGCTGTTCGATAGATCCGGTCGATCAGCGTTTTTTTTTTTCGGCCGCCGGATCGGTGACGATCACGACCCCACACTTCCGTACCCGACGCGCCGTGCCCGTCGGGCACCACGTCCGCGTGCGCTGATAGGAGGTGTTTTTGTCAAGCGAAATGGGGCTCTTCCGCACTTTTGGTGGAGCCGATCTGTTTTTGCTCACGCCGCTAACACCCGTTGGCGGAGGAGATCAAACTTGGCGCGGCCATACCCACTCC
>DAOTUS010000567.1:0-3425 GCA_034437415.1 Herpetosiphonaceae bacterium | reverse complement strand
CAGTCCGCACAAATTGACCAATGTTCCAAAGTAGACAGGATTCGAGTAACCCAAAAGGAGTAGTCTCCCGTATCAGCGTTTTGGCGAAGGTATTGATAGATTTAGATGCGATTGCCCTGGCCTTGGCTGGCGCGATTGTTGACACGCCTCCAGCATCCCATTACAATAACACCACTGATGCGTGGTGACACAATGACACATGAATCCCTGGTTGATCAACTGACGGCGCTGGGCCTGAGTCGCTACGAGGCAGCGGCGTATGTCGGCCTGCTTGGGCGACAGTCGTTCTCGGCGCCGCAGCTGGCCACCCGCACTGGCATTCCCCGGCAGCGGATCTACGATGTGCTGCAGTCGCTGGCGGCCAAGGGCCTGGCCCACGAGCGGGTTGGCGCCCGGCGCACGTTTGTGGCGATTCCACCGGAGCAGGCGCTGCCGGCGCTGCTCGACGAGCGGCGGGCGGCGGCGGAGCGGGAGCTGGCCGAGGGCCAGTCCCTGACCGCCACCCTGATCGCGGCGACCCAGCCGCTCTACACCGCCGGCAGCGACGAAGACAATCCGCTGGACTACATCGATGTGCTGCTCGACCCCCGCCAGATCGGCGCGCGGGCGCTGACGCTGGCCCAGGAGGCCGAGCACGAGATTCTGGTCTGCTTCAAGCGGCCGCTGGTCTCGGCCTTCGCCGAAAACATTGCCGAGGTGCGCGACCCGCTGAGCCGAGGCGTCCGCTACCGGGCGCTGTACGAGCTATCCGCCCGCGAGGATGCTGAGATGCAGCCGCTGCTGAACGCCTTTCGCGAGTTCGGCCAGGAGATGCGCTTCGTTCCAGCGCTCCCGATCAAAATGAACCTATTCGATGCACGGGCGGCCCTGCTCTCGCTGCAAGACCCGCTCACCGGGCGCCCGTCGATCACCGCGCTGTGTCTGACCCACCCATCGCTCGCCCTGACCTTGAAAAAGGCCTTCGAGGCTTTTTGGGCCGAGGGCGTCGCCGACTAACTCAGGCTATTACCGAGGTCTTTTTAGTTGTTGACTCGATTATCCAACCCCCAAGGAGGACATCAATGACGATGCCACAAGTGGAAGCTACGACCGTAGATCAGTCCGATCCGCTGGCGCTACGTGGGATTGACTACGTGGAGTTTTACGTCGGCAATGCCCGCCAGGCGGCGCACTTCTATCGCACCGCGTTTGGCTTTACCCCGGTGGCCTATGCCGGACTCGAGACCGGCGTGCGCGACCGCATCTCGTTTGTGATGCAGCAGCGCAACATTCGGCTGGTGCTGACCGGCGCGCTCTCGCCCGACTCGCCCATCGCCGAGCACGTCAAGCTGCACGGCGACGGCGTCAAGGATATTGCGCTCGAGGTCGCCAATGTTGAGTCGGCCTTCGCCGCTGCGGTCGCCCGTGGGGCCACGCCGCTGCTCGAGCCGACCACCATCGAGAGCAAGTGGGGCCGGGTCACCAAGGCGACCATCCACGCCTATGGCGATACGGTCCACACGTTTATCCAGCGCGATGACTACACCGGCACATTCCTGCCCGGCTATCACAAAATCACCGACCCAGCCCCAGCGGTCCCGACCGGGGTTGCCGCGATCGACCACATGGTCGGCAATGTCGAGCTTGGCAAGATGGACGAGTGGGTGGCTTTCTACGCTCGCGTGATGGGCTTCTCCCAGCTCCAGCAGTTCACCGACGACGATATTGCGACCGAGTACAGCGCCCTGATGTCGAAGGTGGTCCAGAATGGCTCAGGCCGAATCAAGTTCCCGATCAACGAGCCAGCCGAGGGCCGCAAGAAATCCCAGATCGATGAGTATCTGGATTTTTACCACGGCCCAGGCGTGCAGCACATCGCCCTGATCACGCCCGATATTATTGCGACGGTGCGCCAGCTGCGCGAGAACGGCATCCAGTTCCTGCGCACGCCCGACACCTACTACATGGCCCTGGCCGATCGGGTCGGCAAAATCGATGAGGACTACGAGACCCTGCGCGAGCTTGGGATTCTGGTCGACCGCGACGACGAGGGCTATCTGCTCCAGATCTTCACCAAGCCGACCGGCGACCGCCCAACGGTGTTCTACGAGATCATTCAGCGCAAGGGCAGCCAGGGCTTTGGCGCCGGCAACTTCAAGGCGCTGTTCCAGGCGATCGAGCGGGAGCAGGAGCTGCGCGGTAACCTGTAGAATCTGTGGAATAGATTGGTATACTCAAGGGAGGATCGCGCTCGGCGATCCTCCCTTGAGTATTTAATGATCTGGTGAAGGAGTTTGCTATGAAATTTGTCAGCTTTCGGCGCTTTGGGGGCGGCTCGGAGACCCGGGCGGGCGTGCTGCTGCCGCTTGGCATCATCGACCTGCGCGCCGCCGCCCCGCTGGTCTACGAGGACAGCGAGGATCGCGACTGGTCGCTGCTCGGGCTGCTCAATGGCGAGAGCGAGGGCTTTGGCCTGGATGCCGCCGCCGAGATCGCCGCCGCCGTCATCGATCAGCTTGGCGACGAGGTTGATGCGCTCGAGTGGGACGACCCCGATGCGCTCAATGGCACGCTCTCCATGGGCGGCGAGAGCGTGATCTACACCGCCGACAGCGTGCGGTTGCTCGCGCCGATCCCGCGCCCGCCCTCGGTGCGCGACTTCTACGCCTTCGAGCAGCACGTCAAAAATGCCTACGCCAATGGTGGTCGCCCGGTGCCGCCAGCCTGGTACGAGCTGCCGGTCTTCTACTTCGGCAACCCCGGCAGCATCTACGGCCCCGGCGACGATGTACCGATGCCGCAGACGCTGCAGCTCGACTACGAGCTGGAGATCGCCGCGATCATTGGGCGCGAGTGTCGTGATGTGCACGCCGAGGATGCCGACTACTACATCGCGGGCTTTACGATTATGAACGACTGGTCGGCCCGCGATGTGCAGGCCCGTGAGATGAAAGTTGGCCTTGGCCCGGCCAAAGGCAAGGATTTCGCCACCTCGCTCGGCCCGGCGCTGGTGACCGCCGACGAGTTCGAGGATAAATCCCTCGGCAAAGGCCGCTACGACCTGACCATGACCGTGCAGGTGAACGGCGAGGAGCGCGGCCGAGGCAGTCTGGCCGATATCCACTACAGCTTCGGCGAGCTAATCGCCCAGGCCTCCCGCGATGTCACGCTCTACCCCGGCGATGTGATCGGCTCGGGCACGGTTGGCACTGGCTGTCTGCTGGAGACAACTCGCGGCGAGGGGCCGTGGCTGGAGCGCGGCGATGTCGTCGAGCTGGCGATCGAGCGGCTGGGCGTGCTGCGGAATACGGTTGTGTAGCTCGGGGGTCGGGGATCAGGGATCGGGGATCGACGCAAGAACCGTCCACGAAGGCCACGAAGATCACGAAAGGGTTAACAGGAACTCAACCCTCTCATCTGCATATTTAAAATGGCCTACTCCCGAT
>DAOTUS010000566.1:0-2042 GCA_034437415.1 Herpetosiphonaceae bacterium | reverse complement strand
GACGAAGTCGCACGCGGAGAATTGCGTCCGTTGCGTGACCCAACGACGATTACAGAATTGGAGGACTTGTGAAAGATTTCTAAAGCGCGGTTGGCCGTTCTGGTGCTACTCACAGGCCTCTAAGCGCTTCACCCCGCTTCGGGTTCACATTCCTGACCTGTGGCTAGCATACCAGATTGAGCGGCCCGCGTACCCCGAAAATCGAAAAAGATCCGATGGACATCCGATGGATTTCTGGAGCTAGAAATAAGAGAGAAACGCTCTGTGCCCGTATGGGTGAGATAGGTTCCATGATTCGACAAGGCCGCCGTCCGTCCGCACGGAGTGGCGTGCCCGCGAACGCTGGCGTATTCAGGCGGCCGCCGCTGCTTGTGCGCCCAGGAAAATCGACGCCGTACGTCGCCGCGAAGGCAGCGCTTCCGCGCATCACTGGCGCTGGCACCGCCACCGTGTTCACGGCGGCCTTGGCGCTAGGGAGGGCTGGTGGATGGACGGTTGGATCAGCAGCGCGACCCTGCCCGCTGGCCCGCCTGCGGCGGTTGGGGGAGAAGTTTCTCCCCCAAGCCCCCTCTCCGAATCCAGTACCCAGAATTCGCACATATGTTCTTCTACTTTGTGAGGGGGGTCACAAGCCGCCCACCCAGGGTGCCGTTCCGAAAGCGCGGATTGAACCCGTCGCGACAGGCACCGCGCGCGAGCAGCCGAGGGTTGAACCACGCGCCGCCACGCCTAGAAACATATGTGCTATTCTTCATTATGTCAATCTCATTCGCCCGATCACCAGTATTGAAATCGCTCCGCGTCCATTCCCACACATTCCCCACCATGTCCATAGCTCCGCACCAGCTCGCCCCATGCGGATAGCTCCCCACCGCCGTTATCCGGCCCAGCTCGCTTTCACGAGTATTCGCCCGCTCCGCGTCCCATTCATCGCCCCAGGGATAGATCGACCGCTCCGGCCCACGCGCCGCCGCCTCCCACTGCGCCTCGGTCGGCAGCTGCACTGCGTAGCCCAGCGTCTGCCCCAGCCACCCGCAGAATGCCTCCGCCTCATACCACGCCACCCCCACCACCGGCTGGTTCGGCCCATTGAACTGCGGGTCAGCCCAATAGCGCGGTTGGATCCACTGCTCTCGTTCTTTCACCTCCCAACCCCATTGCCACCACTGCGCGTCCGTGTAGCCGCCCGCCGCCAGAAACCGTCCCCACTGCGCGTTCGTCACCGGGTAGCGAGCGATCCGAAACCCCGCCAGCGTTACGGTTTGCAGCGGTTTTTCGTCATCCTCGCCATCCGGGTCGCGGTCATCGCTGCCCAGCGTGTACGCGCCCGCTGGCACGTCGCACCAGTCAATCGTCAGGTCACACACACCGGGGCGCGGGTCGCCCAGCGTGCCCAGCGCCGTGCCCGCCCGGATGCGGTACTGCCCGTCCAGCAGCGGATCAGGGTTTTCGATGATCGTCACCAGCGCCCCGACCGTGTCTGTGAGTGATTGTTTGCGTTTTGTGCCCAGCCGTTCGGTGCGTTCACGACCCACCTCGGTCCACAATTCAGCAGCAACGACCTCGGCAAATGCACGTGGCTCGCCGTGCTCACGAATCGCCTCAATAATATCGACGGACGTACGCGCCTGGTTTGTTTGCACCAGCTGGCTGATCGCCAGCGACAGCACCTCGCGCCACTGCGGGTTGGGCAGCACCGCCACGCAGCGCTCCACCACATCATCCTCATCCACCGGCCAGTCATCCTCGCTCACCAGCCGTCGCGCCGCCAGAAACTCCTGAAACGTCCGATGCGGGAACCGGAAGGTGTCCGGGCCAACCTGCTGCAGCACCCCGTTGCTGTGGATGCCCACATACTCGGCAAACGCCAGCGCCCGTTTGCGCGCCTTATACGGATCAAACGCCTTAAAATACGCCTGGGCGGTTTCCAACAACACGCCCATCGGCAGATCCGCCCCGCGTTCGCCATCGCTGGCCGTGCCCAGCCGATGCGCCGTGTAGCCCAGCCGATTGAGCAATTCCAGCGTGTGCTGCTGGCCCCA
>DAOTUS010000565.1:0-5680 GCA_034437415.1 Herpetosiphonaceae bacterium | reverse complement strand
CTTGGTGGACTGGGCCAGCTGTTTGGCGGCGGCGCCACTGGCGGCGGCCGGGGCAGCGAGCCAAGCGCTCGCCTGGGCGAGAAGGAAGTCGCCTAGTGTTCCGTCATTCGTAGAGTGCTGATCGTTGGCTGAGCCTGTCGAAGCCCTGTGATTGGCTTCGATAGGCTCAGCCAACGGGGCACCAGCGTGATCCTATCTTCGTGGCCTTCGTGGATCATCTTTCGTGCTGCTTGGTGGGCCAAAATCGAAATCTACCTGTTTCCTCCACCGCACCAAGGCGCTGCAACAAATTTTGCGGGCCTAGCGTCACAGAGCATAGCAACAATTGGTAATACTTGTGGAGGCAACATATGCAACCGAACTATACCGAGCAGGACACCGAGGCCGCCCGCCAGCGCGAGCGAGCGCTTAACTCAGCGGTTCCGGCCCCAACCTATGCCCAGGGCGGCTATCCCGCTGCTCCGGCGGTGCGCACGCGCAACACCACCTTGGCGCTTGGCCTGATCGGGGTTGGCGCGCTGCTACTGTTCGGGCGCTTTGGGCTGGATTTCGGCGCCCTTACCGCCAGCATGATCCTCCTGACCATTGCGAGCTGCTTTTTATTTTTCGCCTTTGCCAAGCGCGTCTTTGGCCTGCTGATCCCTGGCAGCATTCTGGCCGGGCTGGCGGTCGGGATCCCGTTCGCCGATTTGACCAATGGCACCGCAGTGGTCTGGGGTCTGGCGCTGGGCTTCTTTGGAATTGGGGTGCTTGGCCGATCGATGTTCCGGGTCAACAGCTCCTGGGCGATGATCCCCAGCGTGATTTTGTTTGGGGTTGGTGTGATTATTCTGCTGGCCTCACTGCCCGCCTTGTTCAGCGTTGGTCTGATCTGGCTGCCGCTGCTGCTGGTTGCCGCCGGGCTGTATCTCGGCTGGGGCCGCCGCAGGGTTCGCTAGGGCTTAGGGCCGGGCTTCATTCCAACGTAGCTATCCAAATCTAAAAAGGTGACTGTACTGAGCTAAAATAGCTCAGTACAGTCACCTTTTTTGGTTGTTTTAGGCAGGCTGGCGGAGCACTGGATCACCGGCGTCGCGGCTATTCCTGAGCGTGCTACAATAATCAGCATTCTTTGTTCTGAGGCATGAAGCCGGAGGTGACGGTGAGTGGTGATGTTCATCTCCTCATTCGGATTGCGAGCGGCGATGAGGCAGCGCTGGTTGAATTCCATCGGCAGTACGTCAATCTTGTGTTTTCTATGGCCCTGCACGTGCTCCACGATCATGCCACGGCTGAGGAAGTCGCCCAGGATGTATTTCTGACGCTCTGGCGCCGGGCAGCCCTGTACGATCCCGCCCGTGGCTCGGTCAAGAGCTGGCTGCTGACCATCGCCCGCCGTCGAGCGATCGACTACTATCGCCGCCAGGCCAATCTGCCGCTGCGCATGGACGAGATCGCGGTCGGCCAGCACCCCAACACCCAGATGCTCCTGCCGGATCTGGATTTGCGCGCTGCGGTCGCGGCGCTGCCGAACGATCAGCAGCAGTGTGTGACGATGGTCTATTTTGGCGGCCTGACCCATACCGAGGTCGCCGATCGCTTACAGGTTCCCCTGGGGACGGTCAAAAGCCGGATTCGGCTGGCCCTGAGCCGCCTGCGCCAGGCGATCACGACATTTAGCGATGATACTTAATCGTTTGCTGGCGCTGCTACGTATAGTCTAGGAAGAGCTTGACATAGTTCCTGGCCCCGCTGCGGGTTAGCCAGGCTTTGGACGCCGCCGCGATTAGTGATACATTTGGTATAGAGCAATTTAGCAAGAACGATGATGAAACACACTCGCGTCAACCACGAAGAATGGGCAGAGTTGGTAGCGCTGGCGGCGCTAGGCGGCCTTGATTCCGCCGAACACGCTGGCCTGGAGGGCCATCTGGCGACGTGCGCCGACTGTCGCCGGGCGCTGGCCGACTATCGCTATGTCGCCGCGCAGCTCGCTGAGACGGTTCCGCTGGTGCAGGCGCCCGCTCATCTGGAGCAGCGGCTGCTTGGGCAGATTCGGCGGCAGCGCCGGGCTGGCAGCACGCCGCTGCGCTGGCTGGCCGTGGCCGCCACCGTTGTGGCGCTGCTGCTCGGCGGCTACAGCTGGACCCTGCGCGGCCAGCTTCAGCAGCAAGCCAGCGCCCTGGCCGAGCTGCAGCGCTCGCTGGCCGGCCCCGAGGCCCGCCTGATTCCGCTCAGCGCCACCAGCGCTAGCGCCGCCCGTGGCCAGTTTACCTGGACTCCCGGCCAGGCCGTGGCCTCGCTGGTCGTCGAGGGGCTGCCGCCGCTGGCGCCAGGCCATGTCTACCAGCTCTGGCTGATCCGCAAAGATGGCACGGTCGATCCCGTCGGCACGTTTAGCCAGGCCGCCGAGGGCGAGATTCGCACGACTGTCCGGGCGCCGGTGGGCTGGAGCAACTACGCCAACGTTGGCATTAGCGCCGAGCCAGCCAGCGCCCCCAAACAGCCCTCGGCCACCGAAATCGTCCATGGCGATTTCTAATGGCATACAGGCTGCTTAGAGCCTGGGTATGCTACAAAAACCTACCGAGCAAATCCTGACCTCGTCCACCCAGGCTGGGCCAGATCTGGCCCGGACCTCGGCTGTGGCTGGCGGCACCATCGTGGCTGGCCTCATCGCCGCCGCCGGATCGCTGGCGCTGTTTGCGCTGATCGCCTTTTCGCTAGGCCGCGGCTTTTTCGCCAATGTTGATCGCCTGGCCCTGGCCGGGGCGTACAGCCTGCGCCAGACCGAACCCTGGCTAGGCCCGCTCATGCGGCTGGCGACCGAAAGCGGCAGCGTGGCCGGCCTGACGCTGCAAACTCTGCTTGGGATTGGCCTGCTGCTCTGGCGTCGGCCGCTGCACTGGCGCAGCAACACCCTGCTGCTGCTGGTGGTGATCTGCGGCGTCGGCCTGCTCAATCTGCTGATCAAGGGCGAGTTTGCGCGACCCCGGCCGCACCTGTATCCCTCGCCGATCCATCTGCAGTCGTATAGCTTTCCCAGCGGGCACGCCATGTCGGCCGCCGCGTTCTACGGCTGCGTGGCTCTGATTCTGGTCCGCTCGACGGCCAGTCGGGGTCGGCAGCTGCTGCTGGTGACCGCCGCCGCCCTGACGACCGGGCTGATTGGCCTGTCGCGCATGTATTTCTCGGTTCACTATCCAACCGATGTGCTTGGTGGATTTAGCGCTGGCCTGGGCTGGCTGATTGCGGTTCGCATGGCCTGGACCGGTATCACCTGGCGCCGCTCAGCCCGCGCCTCCGGGCGTCGGGACCAGTGACCTGGCGCGGCGCTGCACGGGCAGATTTGATCCAAAGAAATGAATATCGTATGATGACAACCCTGTCGTTCTGGCAGGGTTTTTGGCGTTCGGCATTCGGTTGGAATGGTTTGGCATACTATTGAGGAGCTATGCACATGTCACATCGTCGTGGATCGTGGATTTTGTTCGGGCTGGTGGTGACTATTCTGGTGGCCAGTGGATTTGTCGGCAGCTTGCTGACCACACCGCTGGCCGCCTCCTCCGATGGAGTGTGGCAGGATGCGCTGCAAAAATCGCTCAACCCCACCGCCCAGCGCGAGATCGTGCCGCAGAAGTATCGGACCCTGCGCCTGAGCTGGAGCGCACTGCAGACAGCTCTGGCCGCCGCGCCGCTGGAGACCAGCATCAGCGCCAAAAGCAGCCCGGTCGTACTGACCCTGCCGCTGCCCGAGGGCAACTACGCCCGCTTCAGCGTGGTCGAGTCGCCGATTATGGCCCCCGAGCTGGCCGCCAAATACCCCGAGATCAAAACCTATCTCGGCCAGAGCCTGGACGACGCCACCGCCAGCGTGCGCTTTGACACCACCCCGGCCGGCTTTCACGCCATGATCCTCTCGCCCTACGGTCGGATTTTCATCGATCCCTACCGCCGGGGCGATACCGACCACTACATCAGCTACCGCGACAGCGATTTCGTGGCCCCGGCCGAGAAAGTGCTGTTCCGCCAGCTGAACGAGCAGGTGATCACCGATGCCCCCTACGATGCTGGTGACCGCGAGCTGCTGCCGCCCTCAGGCACCTTCCTCCGCAGCTACCGCTTGGCCATGGCGGCGACCGGCGAGTACACCCAGTTCCACGGCGGCACCAAACCCCTGGCACTGGCGGCGATCGTGACCACAATGAACCGGGTCAATGGCGTCTACGAGCGCGAGGTAGCGGTGCGGATGAACCTGGTGGCCAACACTGACCTGGTTATTTATACCGATGGCGGCGGCGACCCCTACACTAACGATGATGGCTTTGCCATGCTCGATGAGAATAACGCGACCCTCACCAGTGTGATTGGCAGCGCCAACTATGATATTGGCCATGTGTTCAGCACCGATGGCGGTGGTGTCGCCGGACTTGGGGTTGTGTGTGGTTCTGGAAAAGCTGAGGGTGTGACTGGCCAGCCCGCCCCGGTCAACGACCCCTTCGATATCGACTACGTCGCCCACGAGATCGGGCATCAGTTTGGGGGCAACCACACGTTCAATGGCACGACCAACGCCTGTGGCGGCGGCAACCGCGAAGGCCCGGCCGCCTACGAGCCCGGCAGCGGCTCGACGATTATGGCCTATGCCGGCATCTGTAGCGGCGAGAACCTGCAGCCCAACAGCGACCCGTACTTCCACACCAAGAGCTTCGATGAGATTATTGCCTTCACGACCACTGGCGGCGGCAACAGCTGCGCGGTCCAGACCAGCACCGGCAACAATCCGCCGACCGTGAGCGCTGGCGCAGCCTTCACCATTCCCAAGCAGACCCCGTTCACCATGACGGGATCGGGCAGCGACCCTGATGGCGACCCGCTGACCTACAGCTGGGAGCAGTTCGACCTGGGAGCCGCCTCGAACACGTCGACCATCAATGTGGATAACGGCGACCGTCCGCTGTTCCGCTCGTTCAATGCCACCACCAGCCCGTCGCGCACCTTCCCCAAGCTCGCCAACATTCTGGCCAACACCACCACGATTGGCGAGGTGCTGCCAACCACCGACCGCACCCTGACCTTCCGCCTGACGGCCCGCGACAATCAGGGCGGCGGCGGCGGGGTCAACTACAGCACGGTCAATATTCCGGTCACCGCCAGCGCCGGGCCGTTTGTGGTCACCACCGCCAACAGCGCGGCCACCTGGGCCGGCCTGACCAGCGAGACGATCACCTGGGATGTCGCCAACACCACCGCCGCCCCGGTGAGCTGCGCCACCGTCAATCTGCTGCTCTCGACCGACGGCGGGCTGACCTTCCCGGCCACGCTGGGGAGCGCCACCGCCAACGATGGCAGCCAGAGCGTTTTTCTGCCGAACAGCGTCACCAGCGCTGGGCGGATCAAGGTCGCCTGTGCCAACAATATTTTCTTCGATATCAACAATGCCAATATCACCATTCAGGCGGGCGTGCCGCTGCCGAACACGGTCTATGTTCCGCTGATCACGCGCTAGGCCTAGCGGGTGACGGCTAACCGCAAAGCGCCTCCACTGTTGGGCTTTTAGCCGCGGGTGGAGGCGCTTTTGTGTGTCCGATGGTCGGGCGGTAGGGCAGGCAGTTCAACCAGAGAGATACCAATTAGTCTACTGAACATATATAAATATCAGTACAGAGAAGATCAAAGCTGGAGCCAGCTGAAGTTAATA
>DAOTUS010000564.1:0-10895 GCA_034437415.1 Herpetosiphonaceae bacterium | reverse complement strand
CAAATGGTAGGCTTCGACACGCTCAGCCAGCGGGAGCCAGCCTACGGAACGACGGATCTAACCCCGATCCCCGGCCCCTGATCCCCGATCCCCGAAGCCTAGGCCCGGCCCCGGCGCTCGTAGTTAGGCGCCTCGTTGGTAATGGTCACATCGTGCGGGTGGCTTTCGACCAGCCCGGCCGCCGAGATCCGCGAGAAGCGGGCGTTGATCCGCAGCTCATCGATCGTATGGGCGCCGACGTAGCCCATCCCCGAGCGCAGGCCGCCGACCAGCTGGAAAATCGTGTCGGATAGCGGGCCTTTGTAGGGCACCATACCCTCAATTCCCTCGGCGACCAGCTTGCGGGCGCTGCTCTGATTGCTCTGGAAATAGCGGTCGCTGCTGCCCTGCTGCATTGCGCCAATCGAGCCCATCCCGCGATAGGATTTGAACGAGCGGCCCTGGTACAAAATCGTCTCGCCCGGCGACTCGTCGGTGCCCGCAAACAGGCTCCCGATCATCACGGTGTGGGCGCCAGCGGCCAGCGCTTTGGCGATATCGCCGCTGTACTTGATCCCGCCGTCGGCGATAATCGGCACCCCGGCCTCCTCGCCAGCCTTGACACACTCGACCACCGCCGTCACCTGGGCCATCCCGGCCCCCGAGACCACGCGGGTGGTGCAGATCGATCCCGGTCCTTGCCCAGCCTTGACGCCGTCGGCCCCCGCCGCGATCAGCGCTTTGGTGCCCTCGTAGGTGCTGACGTTGCCGGCGATCAGCTGAACCTGCGGAAAGGCCTGCTTGATCCGCGCCACCGCATCGAGGACGCCCTGCGAGTGGCCGTGGGCCGTATCCACCGCCAGCACATCAACCCCGGCCTCGACCAGCAGCGTCGCCCGCTCCATCTCGCTGGGCGCGGCGCCGATCGCGGCCCCAACCCGCAGGCGCCCGAAGCCGTCTTTGGTCGAGTGGGGATACTCGAACTGCTTCTCGATATCTTTGACCGTGATCAGCCCGGAGAGCTTGCCATTGGCATCGACCACCAGCAGCTTTTCAATCCGGTGCTGGTGCAACACCAGCTTGGCCTGCTCCAGGGTTGTCCCCACCGGAACCGTCACCAGCTGCTCGTGGGTCATCAGCTCGCTGATCCGGCGGGTTGGGTCGTTCTCAAAGCGCAGGTCGCGATTGGTCAGAATCCCCACCAGATCGCCGGCGGTGGTGGTGATGGGCACGCCGGAGATGTGGTACTCGTGCATCAGCTCCCAGGCCGCGCCGATCGTCTGGTCGGGGCGCAGCGTAATCGGGTCGCTGATCATGCCGCTCTCCGAGCGTTTGACCTTGCGCACCATATCGGCCTGGCGCTCCGGCGACATATTTTTGTGGATAATCCCCATCCCGCCCTCGCGGGCCAGCGCAATCGCCAGGCGCTCCTCGGTGACCGTATCCATCGCCGACGAGACCAGCGGAATGTTCAGCCGGATCTCACGGGTCAGCCAGGTTTTGACCTCCACCTCCGACGGCAGCATGTTGGAGTAGGCTGGGATTAGCAGCACATCATCGTAGGTCAGACCCTCGTAGGCGAACTTTTTGTCCCAGTTGATTGACATGGATTCCTCCTAATGTGATATGCAAGAACGGCTCACCGCAGAGTGCAGTGAGCCGTTCTTGGTCGAGATATTTAGCTATAGCGCGATGTGTTCATTAGGATCAAATTATACACGATTAGCGCCGATCCCTGGCAATCAGTCGATCACGCCTGGAGCGGGCACACTGATGCCCCAACCCCTAATCTCCAACCCCTAACCCCCGCTCCAGCATCCAGGCCCACTGCTCGGCGCTACAGGCCACCACCGACAGCCGCGCCTGGCGCACCAGCGCCCAGTCCGCCAGGGCTGGCGCGGCCTTGACCTGCGCCAGCGTCACCGGCTGAGCCAGCGGCCGCAGCGGCTCCAGATCGACCACCACCAGCTTGGGGTTCTCGGCCTGTGGGTCGGCGTACGGCGCCGTGGTGATCCGGGCGATCCCAATCGCCGCCCGCACAGCGCCGGTGTGATAGATCAGCGCCTCGTCGCCAGGCTGCATAGTGCGAATATTGATCAAGGCCATCGCGTTGGCGACGCCGTCCCAGCAGGTCCGGCCATCGCGGACTAAATCATCCCAGCTATACACATCCGGCTCGGTTTTGAGCAGCCAGTAGGCCATGGCCGATCCTCCTGAATAGCCAAAAGCAGGAAGCCAGAATCTCTGGCCTCCTGCTTTTGGGAACTGTTGGCGGCTAGCTATTTATCGTTTTCAGCGACTTTGTTCCAGTCGACGACGCTCCACCAGGCACTCATGTAGTCGGGACGGCGGTTCTGGTAGCGCAGATAGTAGGCGTGCTCCCAGACATCCAGACCCAGCAGCGGGGTGTGGCCTTCCATCACCGGCGTGTCCTGATTGGGGGTGCTGGTAATGTGGAGTTCGCCACCGGGCGCGCGGCACAGCCAGGCCCAGCCGGAGCCGAAGCGGGTTGCCCCGGCCTTGGCAAACTGCTCCTTGAAGGCTGCAAACGAGCCAAAGGTGCTGTTGATCTCATCGGCCAGCTTGCCAGCTGGCTCGCCGCCGCCATTGGGGCTCATAATGTTCCAGAACAAGGTGTGGTTGGCGTGACCGCCGCCGTTGTTGCGTACCGCCGTGCGAATATCCTCCGGCAGCGCGTCGAGATTGGCCAACAATGCATTGATGTCTTGGCCCTGCTGGTCTGGATACTTCTCCAGGGCGGCGTTCAGGTTGTTCACATACGCAGCGTGGTGCTTGTCGTGGTGAATCTGCATTGTTTGTTCGTCAATCGCGCTTTCCAGGGCGTTGTACGGATACGGCAACGGTGGTAATTCATAGGCCATTGGTGCTCTCCTTTTTCTGATTGCGACACAATCCATACCGCATTTTTGCGGTACCTAGCATTCATTGTAGCAGATTAAGCGCCACCAAAACCACGCTTAGTTGGCTTTCTCACCTGCAAGCATTGCCTGGACCCGCCGGGCGCACTCGGCTGGCCGCCAGATCGCCTCGGCGTACTCGAAGCGCAGCTCGCCCGTCGGCCACTGCACCAGAATCGCCTCCAGGGTCGGCACAACCTGCACCTGCCCCAGCCTGGGCGGCCGATCGGCGGCTGGCGCATCCCGCAGCTGGCGCCGGGCGATGCTGATCCCTTCATTCTCCAGCGCTCGACATAGCTCAGCGACCGCCGTATCGCCCAGCCACAGCTCGGTCACATCGCTGGCGTTCAGCAGCCGCTCCCAGCGGGTCGGAATGAAGGTCACCCGGCGGAAGCTGGCGGCGCGAATCGGGCGCGGCAGCTCGGCCAGCGGCCCCAGCTCGAAGCGCCAGTAGCGTTCGCCGGCCCGTGGGTGGTCGGCCTCGTCTGGCAGCAGCTCGCGCCGCGCCATAATCTGGCAGCGCTGGATCGGCGCATACCAGCGCACGCACAGACCCTCCTCGCCAAATACCTTGGTCTGATACCAGGCCACAATCTCGGCCGCCATCTGGCGCGGCGCCCGGCTGACCGGAATGCGATACCAGTGCTCGGCCTGAATCCGCGCCCAGTCGCGCCGATTGTTCAGCACTGCCACCAGCACCGCCGTGTCTGCCTCGTAGCTGATCGTCCTGCCACTCATACCATTGTTCCTCATCACTCAATTTCTCCGGCCAGCTCGGGCGCGAACCGGGCCACATCCTCACGCGCCCGCAGCAGCGCCAGATCGCCCGCCTTGGCCTCCAGCATCACATCGTAGGGGCGTGACGCTGGCAGGCGCAGCAGGTTGATCAGCTCGAAGGGATGGGCGTAGTCGCTGTGCTCGTACCACTGTGGTGCGGCCAAGTGTGGGTTGCCGCCGCTGCTGGAGCCAATCCGCAGCTCAGTTCGAGGCGAGCTAAAGTGGATTTTCGGCCGCCGCTCGGCGGGCCAGGTCGCCAGGGCATACTCCAGGGCCGTCGCCAGCGGCAGCTGATGCGGGTCATACAGCAGATGGTGCAGATGATCGAAGATAATCGGCACGCCGGTGCGAACGTGAACATGCAGCGCATCAACCAGCGACCACATCCGCCCATCGTGCTCAATTGCCAGCAGCGCCCGCGCCGCCGCCGAGAGCTGCCAGATATTGGCCACGCAGCGCTCCAGGGCCGCGCTGTGATCGGTGTAGATGCCCCCGATATGCGCCACCAGCACCCCGTCATTCAGCCCGAAGGCGCTCAGCAGCTGGGCCTGGGCTTCGATCTCGTGCCGCGAGCGGGCCGCCAAGTCCAGGTCGGGCGTGCTCAGGACGACGGTGCTGTTGACGTGGAGGGTCAGCCGAGTCTGGCTGGCCTGGGCCAGCGCCCCAACCGCGTGCAGATCCTCGGCGCACTCGGCGATCTGGTTGTGGAAGCCGGGCGCGTTTGGGTGGGTCAGGTAGGGGGCGAAATGCGCGGGCAGGCGGTACAGCCGAATCGTATGGCGCTGCAGATGCAGCAGCACATCGCGCAGATACAGCAGGCTGATGCTGAGATGGGGACGGCTGGCAGCGCGCTGGCTATCGTAGGTGGTCAGCCGGGGGTTGCTCAAAATTCGCCCGCTCAGGCCCAGATGCCGCCTCAAAAGCGTCTTCCGGGAGCCAATCCATAGCGATGGTGGTGTTCAACGTCCATGGGTGACTCCCGTGGCTCTGGGCCTAAAGATTCTATTCACTCGTATACTTAGATGCAGTCTGTTGGGTTTTTTTCACCCCAGTTTGCCCCTGTAGGACTTCGTGCCCGCCGCTCGACCATTCCTCCTCGTCCCTTCGTGCCCTTCGTGGATATAATCCCCGCCTTGACACCATGCGCTGATTTTGTACACAATAGCTCGAATTGTATCTGTTGAGGAATAATTGTGACGTATCATCTGCTGCCGGCCAGCGAGTCGGCCCTGCGCTTGCTGGCTTTCGATCTTGATGGAACGCTGGTGGACTCGGCTCCGGCGATTGTGGAAACGGTCAATCAGGTGTTGCGCGAAAATCAGCTGGCTCCGGCGCCGTATGCCGCGGTGGCGACGCTGATTGGGCTGCCCCTGGAAACGTTCTGGCGCACCTTCACGCCGCTGCCTCCAGGCGCCTGGGACGCGCTCACCGACCGCTACCGCACGATCTACCGCGAAACGGCCATTCCCGCCACAGTGCTGTTTGCCGAGGTTCGTGCGGTGATAGAGGCGCTCCTGGGCGCAGGCTACACCCTGACCATCGCCAGCTCGAAGATCACCCCGGTGAGCAGCGCCGTGCTCGCCCAGGTCGAGCTGCTGCACCCGTTCGCGCTGCTGATGGGCAACGACCGCGTGACCCGGCCCAAGCCGCACGCCGAGATGTTGACCAGCACCCTGGCCCACTTTGGCCTCGCCGCCAGCGTCGCCCTGATGATTGGCGACACCACCCACGACATCGATCTGGGCAATAACGCCGGGGTGCGCACCGCCGTCGTCACCACGGGGACCCACGATCACGCCACGCTGCTGGCCGCCGCGCCGACCGCGATCATGGCCTCGCTGGGCGAGCTGCCTGCGCTGCTGGCCCGGTTTGCGCTGAGGTGAAGTGGTACAATACGATCAAATCTCACAAAGGAGTACCCGAGGAATGCCACAATACAAAAACCGTATGTATCGCAAAGAATGGCTATCTGAGCGGCGCAAACTAACCAGGGCGCTGCAGGCGCTCGAGGAAGGCACCGATCTGGCGGCGGAAGGAATTCCCCTGCCGACCGATGACGAGGGCGCCCCTCTGACCGTTGAGCAAATGCGTGAGCGGATTGAAGACCTCGATGGGAAGCTGGAGCGCTATCCCAACCCGCAAAAATAAGCTTGCCAACGCTTGCATCTCCCCGCACTTGTGCGTATCATAGCACCGAGCGACGACCGGCCATCGTTGGGATGGGTGGCGGCGACTTTTTACAGGAGACATCCAATCATGCTACGGACGTTGGTTCACGCCAAAATTCATCGGGCGACCGTCACTGGCGCCGACTTGAATTATGTTGGTTCGATTACGATTGATGAAGATTTACTTGAGGCCGCCGGAATCTGGCCGTTCGAGCGGGTTCAGGTGGTTGATGTGAATAACGGCAATCGCCTGGAAACCTACGCGATTGTTGGCGAGCGTGGCTCCGGCACGATCCAGCTCAACGGCGCGGCGGCACATTTGGTCAGCCTGGGCGATCTGGTGATTATTATGGCCTATGCGCAGGTCGATGCCCGGCCAGACGAGTGGGAGCCGACCGTGGTGTTTGTCGATGAACATAACGCGATCACCGAGGTTCGTGCGCTCCAGCCCGCTGGTGGCAGATAAGATTCTAAAAGCCCCGCTGAACAGGCAGAAGATTGATGGTAGTTCTATTCTGCCTTCAATCTTCTGCTTTTTGTTTATAGATGAGGTACCTAATGAATTCAGCTCCACCGATGCGCTCAGTTGAGGTCGCCCAGCGTGAGCTGCTCCAGCATTTTCGCCCGCTGGCCGCCGAGCAGGTGCCGCTGGCCGCCGCTCTGGGGCGCACGCTGGCCGTTGATGTGCAGGCCGACAGCGATGTGCCGCCGTTCGCCAACTCGGCGATGGATGGCTATGCGGTGCAGGCCGCCGATATTGCCGCCGCCTCCGCAGCCGCGCCGGTCACCCTGGCGATCATCGAGCGCCTAGCCGCCGGTGCGGTCGCCACCCACACAGTTGTGCCTGGCAGCACAATTCGGATTATGACCGGCGCGCCGCTGCCCGCTGGGGCCGATGCCGTCGTGCCCTTTGAGGATACCGACGAAATGCGCACGCGCACGCCCAACGCCAAAGCTGTTCAGATCTATATCAGCAACCCGGTTGGGGCGAATGTCCGGCCCGCTGGCGAGGATATGCGGCTTGGCGACACGGTCCTGACGGCTGGTACGCCGATCACCCCTGGCGTGATTGGCGTGCTGGCCACGGTCGGCGTCGCCCAGGTCCCGGTCTATCGGCGGCCACGGGTGGCAATTCTGGCCACCGGCGATGAGCTGGTTGGGGTTGATCAGATCCCCGGTCCGGGCCAGATTCGCAACTCGAATGGCTATGCCAACGCGGCCCAGGTTGTGGCGGCCGGCGGCGAGCCGCTGATGCTGCCGATCGCCCGCGACACCGAGGCCGATCTGATCGCGACGATCGAACAGGGCCTGGCCGCTGGCGTCGATCTGTTCCTCACCTCCGGCGGGGTCTCGGTCGGCGACTACGACGTGGTCAAGCAGGTGCTGCAGTCGCTCGGGCGGATGGAGTTCTGGCGCGTGCGGATGCGGCCGGGCAAGCCGGTGGCATTTGGCCATCTTCGCGATGTGCCGCTGATTGGCCTGCCGGGCAATCCAGTCTCCGCAATGGTCTGCTTTGAGCTGTTCGCCCGCCCGGCGCTGCTGAAAATGCAGGGCCGCCAGGCGCTTCACCGCCCAACAATCTATGCCCGCTTTGACGGCGAGCCGCTGAGCCGGGGCGACCGCCGCCAGTATATGCGGGTGGTTGTGCGGGCTGCCGAAAGCGGCTTGGTGGCCAGCTCGACTGGCGGCCAGGGCTCCGGGCTGGTCACCTCGATGGCGCGGGCCAACGGCCTGATGGTGATTGAAGAGGGCAGCGGGCCAGTCGCAGCGGAATCAATCTTGCCCGTGCTGATGCTGGAGTGGACTGAAGCGGATGGGGGCGCCGATGCATAAGCGCCGCTGGCAGGAGGTCGTGATCTCGCTCTTTCTCGGCGACGCGCTGATCACGCTGATCTGGCCGCGCCAGCACATGCGGCTGTGGCGCGATTTCATTCCATTGCCGATCTGGCGCGCTGGGGTGCGCTGGTTCGAGACCCACCCAGTTCCGACGAGGCTGATCGGCCTGCTTGAGGGCGGGTTGATGCTCCGCTGGGCTGGCCGAATCTACCGTAAGCTCTAGCTGGGCATGCTCTTCGATGATGTTGGATTTTCGGTGTACTAACAACTGTGCAACCAAACTCATTTCGTGAACTAATCTATCTGCTGTTTGGCATTTTTGTGGCCCAGGTCATTTTGACCCTGGTGTTGATCGCTGCCCGCAAGCTGCGGCGGCATCCGCCTGGGCGCCATCGCTATCCCCGCCAGCCGCTCGCTCCGATCTACGCCAAGCGTCACACCTTCAGCCTGTATATGACCGGCGAGGAGCTGTTTCCGGCCATGCTCGAGGCGCTGGAGACGGCGAAGCATACGATTTTCCTCGAAACATTTATCTGGAAAAACGATGAGCTTGGGCGCCGCTTCAAACACATTCTTGAGCGCAAGGCCGAGGAAGGTCTGGCGGTGTATGTGATTTTCGATGGCTTTGCCAACTTGGTGGTTTCACGGGCCTTCAAGCGCTTTCCAGGCAGCATTCGGGTGCTTAAATATCCCTCGTTTCCGCGCCCGATCGATCTGTTCGACTTTAGCTCGTATGCCCGCGATCACCGCAAGCTCCTGATTGTCGATAATGAGATCGCCTTTATCGGCGGCTACAATATCGGCGAGCTGTATCACACCGAGTGGCGCGACACGCATTTGCGGGTGACTGGCCCGGTAGCCCGCAACCTGGCCGAAATCTTCGCCTCCTTCTGGAACCGCCATCGCCGGGGCCGCCCCAGGCTCGATATCGACCTTGATCTGGAGTGGCAGTCGACCGTGCGGGTGCAGCGCAACGACGCCTCGCGGCTGGTCTTTCCAATTCGGGCCATGTACCTTGATGCGATCGAGCGCGCTGAACGCTACGTGTATCTGACCAACGCCTACTTTATCCCCGACCGCGCGATTCTCGAGGCGCTGGTGCTGACCGCCCGCCGGGGTGTTGATGTGCGGATTCTGGTTCCCGCCGAGTCCAACCATGTCCTGGCCGACTGGCTGGCGCGCCACTATTTTGAATTCTGTCTTCGCAATGGCATTCGGATATTTCTCTATGAGGGCACCATGATCCACGCCAAAACCGCCACAATTGACGGGATCTGGTCAACGGTTGGCACCGCCAACCTCGATCGGCTGAGTCTGGCGGGCAATCACGAGATCAATCTGGAGATCTATAATCCGGCGGTTGCCGAGCGGATGGAGCAAATCTTTCACTGTGACCTGACGAATGCCCGCGAGCTGTCGTTGGCGGCCTGGGTGGAGCGCCCGTGGTACACCAAGGCCGCCGAGCTGGTGCTTTCGCCACTATGGCCGATGCTGTAAGGAGCAGGCAGCGCCATGAAGCATCGATCTTCAAAAGAAATCCGCCAGACAATGATTATCGGGCGGCCGTTTTTAATTACGCTGATTGCATTTGGCTATATCTTCACCGGCATTATCGAAGTTGTGGCTGGGTGTGGGGTTACTCTGCCGCAGTTTCTCGAGCGCTTTGCCGCCTCGACCAACAGCCTGTATCTACTGACGCTGGGCGCCCTCCAGCTGGTGTTTGGGGTGGCGCTGTACAAAGGCTGGCGGCTGGCCTGGTGGTTTGTTGTCGGGGGCGCCTGGTTTACCCTGCTCGCCCACGTCTTCGGCGGCATGCGCGGCGAAACCTGGGCCTGGGGCGCGATTTTCTGGAATATCCTGGTGCTTGGCTATATGCGCTCCCGCGATGTGCAGGCCTTTTTCGGCCGCGAGGCCTATTGAGCAGATTAAAGGCAACGCAAAAGCCGCCGCCACGTTGAGCGGCACGAGCGGTGGAGAGGCTAAAACCCCAACGGCCCGCCAAATGGGGGCCGCTGGGGTGAGCGAAGAGCGAGGAGAAGGATTACCCGACGCAGCGCACTCCACGAGCGCGTATCTAGCTCTCGCACCCAATGCCGTCCTTGTCGCGGTCAAAGCGATGCGGATCGGGCTGAAGGACGCGGAATCGGCGGTAGGGAATATCGCCACAGTCCAGGTCGGGCGGCGGTGGTGCGATGCATACATCGGGATAGGATGGGTCGCACGCTGCCTTGGGCATTGGGGTTGGCGTCGCCGTTGGCGGTCGGGCAGCCGGGGTCGCCGTTGGGGCAACCGGCGTCACGGGCGGCGGCGCTGGGGGCGGCGGAATGCTGGGGTTTCCACCGCGCACCTCTTTGCCCAGCAGGCCCAGCAGCACTTTGAACTGGTCGGGGTTGCCGGGGTGCCACTCGAAGCGGGCGCGCTCGAACCACTGGGTCAGCACGGTGTCGCCGTTGGCGTTGGTCTCGGTCTTGGGCTCGGTCAGCGGCAGGCCGAACAGCTGGAGGGACCGCGAGTAGTTGTCCAGTCCGGCAATCTTCAGGCCGTTGCTCTCCCAGTAGGCCTTGAACCCCAGCCCGCCCTGGATGTTGCAGATGTTGTGGCCGGTCTGGTCGAACCACAGACAGCCATCCTTCGGGCCGGACTCGCGCGGCTCGGCGCCAGGGTCGCGGCCCAGCTGCCTCAGCCGCTCCTTGCCCAGCAGCCCGAGCAGCACGCGGTAGGGCGTGCCGGCGTTCTCGGGGTGATCCTCCAGCCGGGTGCGCTCAACCCACTGGGTGGTGTAGGTCTGGCCGGTATCGGCGTTGACCTCGCTGGCCGCCGTCGTGATCGGGTAGCCGAACACGGGCAGGCCGCCGTTGGTCTCCCAGTAGTCGGAGAACGGATCGGTGAAGCAGTGCGGGGTTTTGTCGGCGGGGAAGCAGAGCTGGTGGGCGGAGACGGCTGGCGGATGGATGATCAGGGCGAGGGTGACGACGACGATCAGGGCGAACGCGGCAACACGCTGCTGCATACAGGCTCCTTCGCTAGCTCCCAGGTCAGGTGATGCGCTCAGTATGACAGGCGGGCCGCAGCGCCGTCAATAGACGGTGGTCATCCTGTCAGGGCAATCGCATCTAAATCAAAAACAGACATTGTTTGCTCAAAACAGCGTTTTTTGATCGGTATGTCATGGTTTAACGGCACCAAAACCAAAAAAGACGGGAACAGTATCGCTCAT
>DAOTUS010000563.1:0-12479 GCA_034437415.1 Herpetosiphonaceae bacterium | reverse complement strand
GGGTAGGTGGTGGGGTCGGGGACGGTTGGCCCCGAGGCGATCACTGCGGGCGGCGCGCCAACGACATCGGCGATCACCAGGGCGATGACCTGGGCGGGCGCGGCCAGAGCGGCCAGCTGGCCACCTTTGAGCGTCTCGCAGTGCTTACGCAGCGCATTGATCGCCTGGATCGGCGCCCCGGAGCGCAGCATAACCGCCGTGGCCGCCTGCAGCTCGGCCAGCGTGATCCCGGCCACCGGCGCCGGCAGCAGAGCCGAGGCGCCGCCGGAGAGCAGCACCAGCACAACATCGCTGGCGGTCGCCCGCTCGACAAGCTGGGCGATTCGGCGGGCGGCGGCGTGGCCACGCTCGTCGGGGGTTGGGTGCCCGGCCTCCAGCAGCGCGATCGGGCCGAGGCTGGCGCCGCTGGAGTGGCCATCCTTGACCACCACCAGCCCCGAATCCACCAGATCACCGGCGATGGCCAGGGCCGCCTGGGCCATCGGTGCGCCGGCCTTGCCCGCCCCGACCACAATCACGCGGCCAGCGGCTGGCACGGCCCAGAGCCGCCCGGCGCCCTGGAGCGTGCGCTCGCCAGGGCGCTGCAGGGTGCGCCGGACGGCCGCCGCCGGCTCGACCGCCTGGAGCGCCGCCAGCACCCAGCGCCGGAGCGCCGGGCCGTAGGGCGATTGCTGGATTGAGGTGGGCATTGCGGACAGATTCAACTGATGCTCCTGATCTGCCCTGGCCTAGACCCGGCGCTGGGCGCGTTTGGAGCGCAGATACTTGATCGCGCCGCTGCTGAACATTCCGGCGGGCAGCACCAGCGCCATAATCAGCTGGTTGACCCAGCCATACGGAAAGTCGGTCGGCTTGTCGTTGGTCAGCGCAAAAAAGCCGAAGATCAGCAGCACCAGACCGCCATAGGCCAGCGCGTAGGGCCACAGCCGCCGGATCTGCCGCTGCGCCCAGGCGCCGCCAAGCTCGCGCCCGATCTGCTCGGCCCGCCCGAACTGGCGGATCGCCTCCGCCGTCGCGGTGGCTGCGACCTAGCCCTGCGCCACATAGCCAGCGATCAGCGCCTCCAGGTGCTGGCGAATTTCCTGAAGCTCCTCGGCGCGCTGGGCCGGAGTCAGCCGTTTGAGCCGGGCGCCGACCGTCTTGAGGTACTGATCGAGCTGTTGATTAGCCATAGCTGAGCCTCCCTTGGCCTAAGACGGCCTCGATTGCGGTGGCGTAGGCGTTCCATGCCGCCACCCGCTGCGTGAACTCGGCGCGGCCGGCGGCGGTCAGCGTGTAGACCTTGCGGGCCGGGCCGCGCTCCTGAACATCCCAGGCGCTTTCAACGGCGGCCTGCTGCTCCAAAACTCGCAGCGCCGGATACAGCGTGCCCTCGCGGAGCTGGAGCGCCTGGGCGCTTTTTTCCTCGATCGCCCGCGCAATCGCATAGCCGTGCGCCGGGCCAGCGGCGAGAACCGCCAGAATCAACGTGGCAACGTCGCCGCGGGGAAGTTCTTTGGCCATCCGTTCGCTCCTTGTTGAATGTGGCTTACTTGTGATATGTATCATACATAGATTTAGGATGTAAGTCAAGATATGAAACTAGCTAGCTAGAAAATAGGCTGCCGGGCTGGCGCGAGCGCCGTGGGCGGCACGTGGCGGGGCGATTTCCCCCAAATTACCTACTTCTGCCCAGGTCGGTTATTGAGTATAATGCTCCTACACGACGCTCTCGGCGCAGGGCGCAATTCGCACAAATAAGGAGCCACAATGCGGGTGCTATTTCTAGCGGCGGAAGGGGTGCCATTCGTCAAGGTTGGCGGTCTTGGTGATATCGCCGGGGCGCTCCCGGCCGCGCTCCGGGCGCAGGGTATGGATGTGCGGCTGGCATTGCCGCGCTATGGCACGATCGATCCTTTACGCTGGAATCTGCAGCAGCTCCGCGACAACTTTCCAGTCCAGATGGACTGGCGGGTCGAGCTGTGCCAGCTGTGGGCGACCGCCGATGAGCAGACCTGGTTTATCGAGAACCAATACTTTTTTGGCTCGCGCGCCTCGATCTACGGCCACGGCGATGACGCCCAGCGCTTTGTGCTGTTCTGCCGCGCCGCCGTCGAGGCCTGCCTGCTCCAGGGCTGGATGCCCGACGTGATTCACGCCCACGACTGGCACTCGGCGGCGGCGGTTCGGCTGGTCTGGCCAAGCAGCCCGCGCCCGGCGCTAGTCTTTACCATCCACAATATCGCCCACCAGGGCGTGTTCGACCACGCCACCTGGCCGCTGCTCGGCGTCTACGATGCCGAGGGGCCGCTCAATCTGATGCAGCAGGCCCTGTATACGGCCGATGTGATCACGACCGTCAGCCCAACCTATGCCGCCGAGATCATGCGGCCGGAGTATGGGTTTGGCCTCGATGGGCTGCTGCGCGGACGGGCTCAGCGCGTGGTTGGCATTCTTAACGGCCTGGATACGCGCCTGTTTGACCCGGCTACCGACCCCGATATCGCCCAGAACTACACGCTGGACGACTGGGGCGGCAAGGCGGTCTGCAAGGCGGCTCTGCAGCGCGAGGTTGGCCTGCCGGAAAACCCGACGGCGCCGCTGGTGGCGGTTGTGTCGCGCCTCGATGACCAGAAAGGCATCGACCTGATTGTCAAGGCGCTGGGCGATATCATTACCTATAGCGATGCCCAGTTGATGGTGCTTGGCTCGGGCCACGGCCCCTACGAAGATGCCTTTCGCGCCGCCGCCAGCGCCCGCCCGGATCGGATCGCCGTCTACATTGGATTTAACGCGCCCCTAGCCCAGCGGGTCTATGCCGGGGCCGATATTTTTCTCATGCCGTCATCATTTGAGCCGTGCGGGCTAAGCCAGATGATGGCGATGCGCTATGGCACGATTCCTGTGGTACGGGCCACCGGCGGCCTGGTTGATACAGTGCCGGATATGTCCCAGCCCGATGGGGTTGGGGCGGTATTCGCTGAGTACAGCGTCGCTGCAATGTTGGAGGGGCTGGGGCGGGCGCTGGCGGCGTATCGTCAGCCCAACGATTGGCACTACTTTATTCGCCGAGCAATGAGCCAGGACTTTAGCTGGACAACCGCGGCCAGCCGTTACGCAGATGTATACCGTTGGGCGCTAACCTTGCGCTAAACCTCGAAAGGAGCAACGACGTGGCAGACCAGATTTTTAAACTTGTGATTACCGGCGCGTTCAACACCGGGAAAACCACTTTCATCCGTTCGTTGTCGGATATTGCGGCAGTCGATACGGATAAATCGACCACGACCGCTGAGGAGCAGCGGGTTAAGGCCAGTACGACGGTGGCGATGGACTATGGCCGCTTTAAGCTCGACGGGATCCGCGTGCAGCTCTTTGGCACGCCCGGCCAGCCGCGCTTCGACTTTATGCGCGAGATCCTGGCCAAGGATATGAATGGCTTTCTAGTCATGGTCGATCTGGCCGATCCCAGCACGATTGATGCGGCCGCAACCTTGGTTGAGCAGTTCAAGGACTATCAGGCCGTGCCCTACGCCGTGGTCGCCAACAAGAGCGATCTCAACAGCTCGGTCTCGCCCACAACCTTGCGCGATCAGCTCCAGCTGCCCGCCGAGATCCATATCTATCTCTGTACCGCCACCGAGCGCGAGTCGGTCCGCGAGGTCGTGCGCCGCTTTATGCGCGATGCTCGCAAGTAGGTGAGAGGTTAGGGGCTAGGGTTTAGGATTTAGCTCATTCTAGTGCGCTAAATTTGCTGTTTTATTCCACAATGAAGCGCCCGCTCGATCAAACGTTGGTTTGATCGAGCGGGCGCTTCTACGCTGCTGATTTCCGGCGATCTGAATCTCCCGACGCCTACTGCTCCGCGACCTCGACCGTGAACTCCAGCCCAGCAGCGCCGCCAATCGGGATCCGGCTGCCATCGGCGGGATTGTAGACGCCGATCAGCAGGCGATAGCGGCCGGGCGGGGTGGCGGGATCGAGCAGCAGCGGGATATCCTGGCGCACGATCTGGCCGGCGCCCCAGGTTGCGCTGGGCGCCGCATCGCCGCCGAGCACTCCGTCCCACTGCGCCCACTTGCGGTCGGTCGCGTCGAGCACCTGGGCGGTCACCAGCGTCGGCGCGGTTGGGCCGCTGCCGCGCCACCACACCGCCAGGCGGGCGGTCGATCCGGCCGTGGCCGCCTGCCAGGTCGTGCCGACAAGCTCGGCCAGCCCGCCAACCGCGAGGTTGCGCGGCTCCGCCGGGGTTGGCAGGCCCAGCACCAGCGCATTGCCGTCGATGGCGCTGATCGCGCTGACCTGGGCGCCAGCCTCGCTGAAGCGCAGCAGCGGCAGACGGCCAATCAGGGTCTCGCCCTGGTAGATCCACAGCGCCGCGAAGTAGCGCCCATCCGCCCGCTCGCCCCAGGTCACTGGGACCGCCGCGCCATCAAGCAGCAGGCTGCGGCCCTGCAGATCGAGATCGAGGGTTCCCGCTGCCAGCGGCAGCACCGCCCAGCCGTAGTGGCGTGGTGCGCCGCTATCTTCGTAGATCTCCAGGGCCATTCGTAGGCGCTCGACGGTTGCGGGGGTCTGCACCCGAATCTGGGCGCCGCCAACAGTTGGCGTGACCGTGGTGCCGACCAGCAGCGTGGTCGGCTGGAGCGCTGGCGGCGCATCGGCGGGATACAGCTCGGCCCAGCGCAGCACCACCGGCTGATCGCTGGCGATCCGCAGGGTGGCGGGCGCGCTGAACGCCGGGGTCTGGAGCAGCGTCATCCCAGGGGTTAGCTCACTGGTCTGCGAGATTCCGGCGCCGCTGATCTGAATGGTGGCGTTGCTGAGTGCGCCGACGTGCAGCCGCAGCATTCGTGAGGCGGGCGCAGCGTCCGGGGCGGCCGCGCCAAAGGTGAGCGTATCGACCCCGACCGCCAGATCCAGCGGCTGGCCAGGGCTGATTGTGCGGTAGCTGCCATTGCCAAGCAGGGCCAGCTCCAGCGCGGTGTTGCCGTGAAGCGCCCTGGGATACGGCGCAGAGTAGGCGGCGGGCTGGCCGTGAAGGTGGGCCAGGCGGCCAGCGGGCGCCGGATACAGCGCGGCGATTGGGCTGCGCCAGAGCGGCGTTGGCGCAAAACCCCAGGCCGTCGGGTCATCGTTGGGGCCAAGCAGACCGTAGGGCGCGATCACGCCCTCGGGCAGGCGGTCGTAGACCAGATAGCCGGTGGCGGTGCGCCCGACCAGCGGATTGTGGCGCAGGGCATACGCGGCCAGCCCCAGCGTCGGCCCGCGCAGCTCCTCGGCGCCCGAGACAAACACCGGCGCTCCGGCGGGCACGATCGCGGCCAGCTCCAGCAGCCGCAGCCGCTCGCGCCCGTACAGGGTTGGCTGCTGCCGGACCAGGTTGAACGAGCTCCAGGCCGTGGCTCCAACCACCAGCAGCAGCAGCCCGCTGGCGATCGCCTGAACAAGGCTGAGCGGCGTGCGCCGGACATGCGCCGACTCGGCATCTGCGCGGCCGGATTTCCAGGCTCCGATGCTCGCCAGCCCGGCGGCGATCACGGTCAGCGGCAGGAACGAGATAAAGCTCAGCCCTTTCATATGGCCGTAGGGATAGCCGACAACCGTGCGCAGCCCGAGGGCGTAGATCGCCGCCAGCAGCAGGATTGTCGCCGTCAGCCCGCGCTCGCCGCGCCCGCGCAGCAGCCAGCCTACGCTCAGCAGCAGCGCCAGGCCATAGGCTACCCAGATCACGCCCGGCCAGATGGTGGCGACCACGCGGCCCCACGGCGGCGGCGCTGGCTCCTCGGCGCTGGCCAGCGGGGTCAGCCCCAGCAGCGTCGGCAGGCCAATGTAGTCGGGCGTGCCCAGGGCGGCCGCGCCCTGCTCATAGACCTTGAAAAACGCCCGCTCGGCCCGCAGATGGATCAGCAACGTCAGGCTCCCGGCGATCAGCAGCAGGCCGAGGCCGTGGCCCAGCACCGCCAGCCGTCGGGGGCTGCCGATGAGATACCACAGCCCGGCGCCCGCCGCCAGCGCGCCGTAGCCCAGCAGCGCCGGGTGGTAGTTGGCCGCCAGCCCGGCCAGCAGCAGGGCGGCGGCCAGCGTGGTGCGCGGCTGGAGATCGCGCAGGGCCACAATGGTGAGCAGCAGCGTGATCGGCACCAGCGCCATCGACGAGGTGTGCATGGCGAACCCGGTGTACTGCACCCACAGCAGCAGCTCGTTCAGGGCGACCAGGGTGGCCGCCAGCCCGGCGCTGGTGCGGCTGAGCCGCAGGCCATAGCGGGCGAACAAAAACACCGCAATCGCGCCCAGGCCGCGCATCCAGCCCAGCAGCGGCGCAAAGGTCCGCAGGGCGTCCCAGCCGCCGAAACTGTCGACGATGCCGTGGAAATAGGAGAAGCCGATTGCGCGGGCGTAGGTTGGGTCGACCTGAATGGTCGGGACCAGCGGATTGGGCAGGGCTGCGCCGAGCTCGGCGTAGGGAAACTGGCGCAGATAGGTGGCCAGCGGCAGATAAAACTCCACATCCCAGCTAGCGCCGATTGGCGCCAGCAGGCCGTGGAAAAACAGCGGCAGCACCGCCACAATGCCCGCGCCCAGGCCCAGCGCCGCCGCGACCCCCAGCGCCGCCCGGTCCGGCTGCACGCGGGTGCGCCGCCCACGGGTCCGCCAGGCCAGGCCGTTGATGCCGCCCGCCAGCGCCAGCACAATCCAGCGCCCGGAATCTAGCGCAATCCCAATCCAGAGCAGATAGTAGGCGCTCAGTGAGACCAGCGCGTAGCCAAAAAAAGGCATCAGCAAGGGCTGAACCGCGTGGAGATCTGGCGGCGTAAGCAGCTGCGCCAGGCCCCAGCCGGCCCAGAGCAGCAGCAGCAGGGCGACAAACCACGAGCCAAACAGAGTCAGATAGAGCATAGTTTTAGGGTACTCAATCACAAAGAATCGGCAAAGTATAGCATAGTACTTCTGATTACTTGGCATAGTACTTGCTTGAGTTTACGACCAACATCATCATTCCTAGAGAAGTAGGTTGACGGTCGGTGCGAAAGGTCTGGCAGGCTTTTTCGTTCTGTTTTTAGATAGGAGATGAAGGATCATGCAGAGATTGATTCGCGTAGGGGTTTGGGTATTGCTCGCCCTCGTTGTCAGCACTGGCGTAGCGCACGCCCTGGCCGCCGATCTTCCGGGAACCGCCGTTTTTGACAGCGCCCCCAGCCTGTGGATTGCGCTTGTCGGCGCCTATTTCCTGCTGGCCGGCCTGATGATCAAGAAGTTTATGCGTTCGTACAAATAATCGAGTAGCGCTTCAAGCCAAACCCCCGCGCACCAGTGTGGTTGCGCGGGGGTTTTTTATTGGGCTGGAACGGAGCCTTCGGGCGGATACCCGCGGGCGGGTGGCGTGGCCTGCGTGAATCGGCGCCCGCCCTATGCCATACTCCTTGTGCTTTACCAAACATCTCCACCACTGAACATAGCATAGTTTATGGGCCGCTTCAATCCTCCATTTGTCACCCTCTATAGTAGGCGTTTTACAGGCTGTCAGGGACAAGTTATCCACAAAACATAGACATAATGTTTTACAGGTTATCCACAGCTTATCCTCTCGTTTCGGCGAAGTGCCTATGGTATAATGCAAAGAGGCCCAGAGAACGTCCGCGATTAGTCAATTCTGACGCTCAAAATGAACGAGTTTTAAGCACGATTTGACACTGGTGGGCGATCACACTGATCCGATATACCGCTGAGAGCCTGTAAAACTGCTCCATCATTGATGCAATCTGTAAAGAGTTTATTTTAAATAATCGGTCGGTTGCTGGCGGCTGGAACGCCAGCAGCGGCGCATAGCCATAGGTGTTTGCCATGAATGATTTTGTCCATCTCCACGTTCACTCTGAGTACAGCCTGCTTGATGGCTATGCCACAACCAAAGCCATTACCGAGCGGGCGGCCGAGCTGGGGATGGACAGCATCGCCATTACCGACCACGGCGTGATGTATGGCGCGATGGAGTTCTACGCCGCCGCCAAAAAAGCCCAGGTCAAGCCGATTATCGGCGTGGAATCCTACATGGCCCCCGGCTCGGTCAAAGACCCGATGACCAAGGGCGGCAAGAACTACTATCACCTGCTGCTGCTGGCCGAGAACGAGATCGGCTACCGCAACCTGGTCAAGCTGACCACCCGCTCGCATCTCGACGGCCTAGCCAACAAAGGCATTTTCGCCCGGCCGCGCATCGACCGCGAGATGCTGGCCAAGTACAGCGAGGGCGTGATCGTAACCTCGTCGTGTATCGCCGGCGAGGTGATTCAGCATCTGACCAACCAGCAGAAGGATAAGGCCCGCGAGGCCGCCGCCTGGCACCGCGACCTGCTCGGCCCCGACCGCTACTACCTCGAGCTGCAGCTGCACGGCAACACCCCCGAGCTGGAGGAGATCAACGACGAGCTGGTGCGGATCGGCAAGGAGCTGGGGATTCCGCTGGTGGCGACCAACGACACCCACTTTGTCCGCGCCGAGGATGTCGAGGCCCAGAAACACGTCATGGCGATGGGCTTCAACCTGACCCTCAAGGAGCTGTGCTCGAAAAACTACCACATGGACGAGACCTATCACATCTCCTCGGCCGACGATATGTGGCAGCGCTTCAAGCGCTATGGCACCGCCCCGATTGAGAACACCCGCCGCATCGCCGATATGTGCAACCTGAAGCTGGATTTTGGCCGGGTTGAGCTGCCGGCCTTCGCGATTCCGCCCGGCCACGACGCTGCCTCGTACCTGAAGTTTGTCTGCGAAGAGGGGCTGATGCGCCGCTTCAATGGCGCGCCCACCGAGGAGTACGTCAACCGCCTGCTGTACGAGCTGGACGTAATCAACCAGACCGGCTTCCCGGACTACATGCTGATCGTCTGGGACTACGTGAAGTTCGCCCGCTCGCAGGGCATCCCGTGTCTGCCCCGTGGCTCGGCCGGCGCCTCGCTGGTGCTGTACTGCCTCGGGATCACCGATGTGGACCCGGTCGAGAACAAGCTGCTGTTCGAGCGCTTCCTCTCGCCCGAGCGCCTGGAAATGCCCGATATCGACACCGACTTCGCCGATAGCCGCCGGGGCGAGGTGCTCGACTATATCTCGCGCACGTATGGCCGCGAGAACGTCGCCCAGATCATCACCTACGGCACGCTGGGCGCGAAGGCGGCGCTGCGGGATATGGCGCGGGTGCTGGAGATTCCGCTCAGCGAGGTCGACCGAATCGCCAAGCTGATTCCAGCCCTGCCTGTCGGCATGACCATCGCCAAAGCCCTGGATAAAGTCCCCGAGCTGAAACAGATCTACGACAGCAACCCCGAGTTGCGCAACCTGATGGACTGGGCCCAAAAGGTCGAGGGCCGGATGAAGAGCGTTGGCACCCACGCCTGTGGGGTGGTTGTCAGCCGCTATCCGCTGGAAAACCTGGTCCCGCTCCAGCGCACCGCCAAGGACGACAACAGCGTGATGGCGGCCTTTGAAGGCCCGACCCTGGCCAAAATGGGCCTGCTCAAGATGGATATCCTGGGGCTTTCCAACCTCTCGATTGTGGCCGAGGCGCTGAAATATATCGCCACGACCACGGGCCAAACAATTGAGCTGGCCGAGATTCCGATTGACGATCCCAAGGTCTTTGAGAGCCTGAGCCACGGCGATACGATCAACGTGTTCCAGCTTGAGTCGGCCGGGATGACCAAGTACATCCGCGAGCTGAAGCCAACCCGCGTGGGCGACCTGTACGCAATGGTCGCGCTGTACCGGCCGGGGCCGCTGGAGCAGATTCCGGTCTACATTCACAACAAAAACAATCCCAAAGACATCACATATCTCCACCCGATTCTCAAGCCGATCCTGGAGGACACCTACGGCGTGATTGTCTACCAGGAGCAGATTATGCAGCTGCTCCAGGCCATCGCTGGCTACACCCTCGGCAACGCCTACATCGTGCTGAAGGCGATCGGTAAAAAGGACCGGGCGCTGATGGCCCAAGAGGAGCCGCGCTTCAAGAACGGCTGTCTCAGCAGCGGCCTGACCAAAGACCAGGCCGACACGCTCTGGGAGCTGATCCAGCCGTTCGCGGGCTACTCGTTCAATCGCCCGCACTCGACGCTGTACGGGCTGCTTTCGTACCAGACCGCCTGGCTCAAGGTCAACTACCCGACCGAGTATATGGCCGCCGTCCTCACCGCCGCCTCGGGCGCGATCGAGGATGTCGCCAAGAGCGTGGCCGAGTGTGGCCGCCTGAGCGTGGCGGTGCTGCCCGCCGACGTGAACTGCTCCTGCGAGGGCTTCACGATTGAGCAGCTGCCCGCGGGCCAGTTCAAGGACTACACCAATCGGCAGGGCATTCGCTTCGGTATGATGGCGATTCGCAATGTGGGCAGCGGCCCGGTGCTGGCGATTATCAACGAGCGCGATCAGAGCGGCCCGTTCACGTCGCTGGAAGATTTTTGCACGCGGGTCGATCGCACGGCCGTCAACAAGCGCGTGATGGAGGCCCTGGTCAAAAGCGGCGCGATGGACACCCTCTCGGGCACGCGCCACCAGAAAATGGCGGTGCTCGACAAAGCCATCGCTGGCGGCCACGAGTCCCAGAAAGCCCGCGAGTCGGGCCAGGCCGGCCTGTTCGATATGCCCGACAGCGGGCCAGCCAACAGCACACCCCAGGTGGCATCGATTGTCTTTCCGGCGGTCGACGAAGGCCCGGACGCCAAGCGCGAGTACGTGGCCTGGGAAAAAGAGCTGCTGGGCATGCCGATCACCGAAGATCCGATTATGCAGATGCTGCTGAACGCGCCCCACGATCCCGGCCGGATTACGCTGAGCCAGATCACCAAACAGCACATTGGCACCAGCGTGCGCCTGCTCGGGATGGTCTCGCACACCAAGCGCCTGACGACCAAAAAAGGCGACGCCATGCTGGTCGGCCAGATCGACGACGCCGATGGCTCGATTGAGTTTGTGGCCTTTCCCAAAACCTACACCCAGTACGCCGAGCTGCTGGTCGACGACGCCGTGCTTCAGATTACTGCCAAGGTCGATCAGCGCAGCGAATCGCTCCAGCTGATGCTCGACAACGTGGCGACGTTTGATGTCCAGGCCGCCGCGGCGAGCAGCCCGGCGGCCAGCCCGCAGCCGCTGGCCGGCGTGATTCGCGGCGCCAGCAGCTTCACAGCGCCCTCCGCCGTTCACAATCCGCCCGCCGATTTTGACGGGATGCCCTTGCCCGAGGAACCCGGCGACGATACCTGGGAATATCAGGAGGTTGGCATGACAGTGGCAAGCAATGGCACGAATGGCCACGCTCGCGCCGTGACGCAGAATGGCAGCGGCGCATCAGCCTACGCCACCAACGGGAATGGCAACGGCGCATCAGCCTATGCTGCCAACGGCAACGGCAACGGCCACGCCGTCGCCCCGCCCGCCGATCCGCAGGCGGCCGTGTCGATTGTGCCGCGCCCGCGCCGCCGCGTGACCCTGGCGGCCCCCGATGCCAGCGGGGTTGATGCGCCGCCAGCGACCGCGACCGGCCCGCGCTTTCACCTGCACGTCTACCTGAACCGCACCGACGACCTCGATCTCGACATCAAACATATGCAGGAGATCGACCGGCTGCTGCGCGGCTACCAGGGCGAGCAAACCCTGACCCTGTATATGCCCTACTCGCTCGGCCAGGTGATGCTGGAGGCCGGCTACGGCATCACGCCCGCCGAGCCGCTGATGTCAACCCTCCACAACCTGCTGGGCCAGAGCAACGTGGTGCTGGAGCAGATCTAGGGGCTGGCCCTCTCCCCGGCGCTGCCGCGCCACCGCTGTCCAAAGGGCACCCGCCCAGTGGCCCAGAGGGCACCCCGGCGAGGGGAAGAATTGGAAATCATTGAAGGCCAGCCCTGCGTGCGAAGCAGGGCTGGCCTTTGGATTTAAGCGACTATATCTGGAAGTTAGGCCTATTATCTGAACGGCTTGAGAGTTGGGAGCGGGTATTCGAGAATGTCTTGTGGATGAGCATCGAGCTGGCGTGGTAGACGCGGTATCCGAGGGGTTGTTGGGGGCGACGCTGGAAATATCGAGCTATCGTCTTTTGATTGCGGGAGATCTATAGCGGCGATAATCTTGCCTTCGAATGGAATAAGGTATCGGCTCGATCCCGCAAATGCACTCGCACTATTGTGGCGAAATATACCATTGGCCTGCGCGTGAATAAGGATTGGCGCCTCTAACTCCTCAATTCGTACCCAGATTCTAGCGCTATAGCCAGCGTTCTGCTGGAAATTAAGATTTTCGTATGTTAGTGGGCCACTTACGAGCGTGATAGTTGGTGGCAAATCAAACTGGAGCGTGGTTGAAATAATCTCACCCGCTGCACCATTCAAGGTATTTTGACAATGTTAGATTAGGCCCATGGACACCATGTATGGCGTTCGCACCGACCTGCGCGATGACCGGGAAACCCAAAAAGCGCACGTATTCGCGGGAGGGACGCCATATATGGC
>DAOTUS010000562.1:0-18643 GCA_034437415.1 Herpetosiphonaceae bacterium | reverse complement strand
GCCATATATGGCGTCCCTCCCGCGAATACGTGCGCTTTTTGGGTTTCCCGGTCATCGCGCAGGTCGGTGCGAACGCCATACATGGTGTCCATGGGCCTAATCTAACATTGTCAAAATATGCAGTTTATGGTGGCCCCGGCGAGGAACCGACCCACATCATTAGTCGGCAAGGGGCGCATCCACGAGGAGGTGGTGGGATTGAAAACGCCCTTGGATGGCTCCGACAGTTCTTACAGTTTCGTCCAGGCTATGTCTTGGAAAAACAATTTCGCCAAAGCATGAAGGATAAGAAAAAATCATTGGCAAAGCGCTGGAACAGCCAGCGACCGTCCCCGCATGACGATCGTCCAACCATGGCTAAAACACGAACCGCTCAGGCTAATCCTGAGCGGTTCGCGTTGCAATTTTCTAGGCCGGACGATTTATTGCAATTCATCAGACACCTTTATGAATTGCCCCGGACGACTTTCTGAATTCTTGCACATGTTTTTTTGGCGGGCCTGAGGGGATTCGAACCCCCGATCTTCGCCGTGACAGGGCGACATGTTAGGCCGCTACACCACAGGCCCTCAAGTTGTTTTTACTGTCGTTTAGTTCAGCCCGCGTATATTAGCATAGGTTCTTTTTTTTTGCAAATCCGACTGAAGCGCCCCGCTATCAGGCCAAAATGCGCTGATAGTGGGGCGTTTCGGCCTGATAGCGGGCGTAGATTAAGCCTGGACTCAGTGGCTTGACCACTCCAGCAGCCAGTACTGCTCGGGCAGTCCGATCGGCTCGACGGTGCCAGTGGCCAGGTCGTAGCGGGCCAGTCCACTCGTCCAGTCGGCGTAGAGCAGCGTGTTCGTCGCCGGGTCCCAGGTTGCCACCGGATCGTCAGCATCGCTGATGAGCGGACGCAGCTGCTGGCCATCGGACTGCACCACCCACAGCGAGCCTGGCTCGCCGTGCGCCGAGGCAGTGCTGGCACCCAACCAGCGCGCCCACCACGAGCGCTCGGCTGGCGCCCGCGCACCCTCGGTCGCGCCAGGGCCGCCGCGGGCAGTGAACACCAGCTGGGTGCCGTCGGGCGACCAGCGCAGCATTGAGATGCCTTTAAACGGCGGATCAGGTGTCCCGAGTCGCAGGGGGCTGCTGCCATCGCTATTGGCGATCATCAGGGCCGGAAATCCGGTATCTCGGTTAGGATCAACATAGACCAGGCGCTTGCCATCGGGGGAGATTGCGGGACTCATTGCAGCGTGCACCAGCACCTGCTCGGTGCCGCTGGCCAGATCATAGCGCACCAGCGCAGTTTCTTCGCCCTGAAACTGCTTTTTAGCATCCAAAACAATCCGCCGGCGCGTCACGATCACGGCCTGGCCATCGGCGGACCAGCTTGGCTCGCTCAGAACATCGTTCAGGCTGCCACGCGCCAGAATCCGCCCCTGGCCGGTTGCGACATCGAAGCCACAGATGATGCCAGCCTGCAGCCAGGGCAGCAGCGGATCGCTCGGCGGCAGGTTGAGGCCGTAGGCCAGCGTCGTTCGATCCGGCGACCACGCGGCGCTGGTCACGATGGTGCCTGGCTGCAGGGTCGTGATCTGAGCTGGGTCTGAGCCAGCGGCGTTCAGCATCCACAGATCCTGTCCCAGCCCGACAACGATTGGCTGGTCTAAGGGCTGGCGGGCATTGGCGCAAAGGCCGCTGGCGATAATTGTTGGCAGGGCGGTGGGGGAGGCTTCCAGAGCGCCGCAGCCACCCAGCGCCAGCGCCCAGACGAATGCGATCTGGCAGTATATTCGAGATTTCAGCAGCATAAAAGTACCTGAATAGACAACGCACGGACTGAAGCATCCCTTCAGTCCGTGCGTTGAACGTTACGCTAGCGGGCGGGCAGGTTAGCGCATGATCATCGGAAGGAACATTTGGCGTAGCTCAACGGTGACGTCAAATGTTGTTGTCGTTGTATCGGTGCCATCATCAACGGTGATGGTGATGGTGGTGGTCCCGGTCACACCTGGGAGCGGAGTAACGGTGACCGTACGATTGGCACCGCTGCCGCCAAACACAATATTCGCGTCTGGCACCAGGTTGGTGTTCGACGAGGTTGCGGTCACCGTCAGGGTCGCGACATCGTTATCGATATCGCCGACGGTCAGGGCAAGCGCCTCGCTTGCCTGCCCAACCATTAGGGTCTGGTCGGCAATTCCAACTACGGTCGGCGCATCATTGATATTGTTGACGGTCAGGACAAACGTTTCCCTGGTTGTGTAGGTGCCGTCAAACACATCAATGCTGATCGTGGTAGTGCCAACCATATCGGTGGTTGGGGTTAGCGTCACCGTGCGGGTGATGCCGCTGCCACCAAAGCCGATATTGGCATTCGACACCAGGGCGGTGTTCGATGAGGTGCCGGTGAGTACCAGCGTGTTGGCATTCGTTTCAACATCGCTGATGGTGAACTGGAACGGGCCGGCCGTCACTTCCTCAGCGGTGGACTGGTCAGCGATTGCGCTAATTTTGGGCGCATTGGCTGGGTTGATGCGGTTCTGGAGGGTTGGGGTAATAACGTTCTGAGCATCGATATACTCAAGCACCACATCGGCCATAACGGCAAGGGTTGTCCCTTGACCATCCTTCAGCATGGTGTAGCCATCGCCGCCAGCGTTGGTAAAGTTGTTGGTGGCCATGCTATAGGTTGCGGTATCCGACAGAATCTTGGTGCCGTTGTTCAGACGCACATCAAGGACACGTGAGCCAACTGGCCGCGAGACATCGTAGTCGAACTTGAAGCCGGAGATCTGGCCGAAGCGACCATTTGCGCCGGGCAGTGCCCCGACGCTGTGCTCCAGCATACGCCAGAGCTGGCCGCCAGTGACCGGGCGAACAACGATGGTGTTGCCAAATGGCAGCAGGGTGTAGACATCGCCGACCACGACATCATAGGGCGGGCCGGCCGCATAGCCAGCCGCTGGGCGGCGCAGGGCCAGATTCTTGGGCGCATACGATGAAGGGATGGACGAGCGCAGACCGCCGCCATTGGTAAACGCAATGTCGGTATCGTACTCAGCACGCATTGCATCGGTGGTAATGTTGCCGATCGCCGCTTCACCCAGACGCTCGTTGTTGCCAGAGCGGGGGAACAGCGCGGTCGCATCAGCAATATCGGCATCAAAGATCGCCGATAGCTGATCGCGATAGGGCTTCAGCATGGTCACAATTGCCGGGTCGGCAGTAACATTTGCTGAGATTGGGGTTACAAACTGGTGGGTTTTATTGGTAACCGTATTCGCGGTGGTATCGTAGGTCAGGTTGATCTTAGCATAGCCGACGCCCTTGCTAAGGTTCTCAATCACCAGTGCGCCATTGATGGTGCCGCTGTACTGAATATCGGTGTGGTCGCCAAAAATAATATCGAAGCCCGATACCGCATTGGCGAAATCAATCAGCGGACCGCTATTGGGAGTGGTGAGGCCCATGTGGGTAATAACCACAAACACCTGAGCGCCCGCTGTCTGGGCCTCGGTTTTGGCCGCCATTGCCGCCGCAACCGGATCGGTAATCACAATCGGGCCAAAAGCCCCTGGGATAACCAGGCTTGGGGCCTCAGGATTGACGATACCAATTACCGCAACCTTAACGCCGCTCATATCAATGATCTTGAAGCGCTCCACCCCGGTCAGAACCCCGGTGGTGTTGATCAGGTTCGCCGCCACATAGGGAAACGGCAGGCCATCGGTATAGATTGAGGTTGGGGTTAGCAGGGCGGTTGGGGCAATTGCACGCTCAATCATCTGCTGGAGATGGGCAGTCCCACGGTCGAAGTTGTGGTTGCCAAAGGTGTTGATACTCATGCCCATCATCCGCTGGGCGATGATGGCGGGCACTTCATTGAAGTAGCCCGACAGTGGCGGCGATGCACCAAAATCATCGCCGGAGGTCAGGGTGATGGTGTTGGGATTCATTGCGCGGTCGGCCTTCCAGTAGGAAGAAAGCTGGGCGGCGCCACCAACATTCACCCCAGAAACATTCACCGGATCGAGCTGGGCGTGCCAGTCGGAGACATTCAGGAACTGAATATTGACGAGGGCGCTGGGTGTCTGGCTGCGGGTGGCCGCCAGGCCGACCGGAACCAGCGTACCAACTAACAGCAATAGTGCGAGCAATGAACCAAGGCGAAACATCTTCATAGTTTTGCATTGCGGGAGATGACAAAGCACCAGTAATCCCGTAATGCTCCTCCTTTCAAAAGGCAACAATGAATATCCAACGGAGAGCGAAGTGGAGTATCAAACGGGTGTGGCTGAGCAAGAATACAGCCTGATAGCATGGTGTTGATGGCCTATTTTACTCGATCTTTAACGAGTCAATGCAGCCAAATGGGGTAAATTACGGTTTAATTATGGTTAAGTTCAGATTAAAAAGCGGGGATTAGCATTGCTCTTACATCGATAGAAGCAGGGCTGCTCTACGAGGCGCACCGAAAGGGCGGTAAAATGGCGTTTGTTTCTTGTGAGAGTTTCACGATTATTGTGCTGACACCCGCGATCCTGAGCTAACCATCCGGTGATGCTGACAGACCATTCGTATGTATTAGGAGGGTTTCCCATGACTATCAGGTTCCCCACGCCCAATCCATCCCGAAGCGCTGGCCCCACTGGTACAGTCTGGTCTCACTGGCATTTCACAGCTGGATTATCTGGCGCGGGATTGGCATTATTCTATTTCTAAGTGGGGAAGGAGAGCCTTTCTCAAGTTGGTTTATCGAACAACGCCTGCTTTTTCTGGTGTCGTTCCCGATTGCTCTGATCTGTCTTATCAGTACTATCCGCCGAACGAATGTGAAATGGGTCGTGTGGGCGAATGGTATCTATAGTGTGTTTGCCGTCATCGCCACGCCGATTAAGATGGTCTTCTTTCCATTGGGCTCCATCTATATTTTTAACGAAATCCTTGGGTTTGTGGTGTTTCTTTTTCTGGCCAATATCCTCTATACGCTCTATCGCATCTTCAGGCGCGACTGAGCCTCCTACCAGCCACCCGCTAGGCTCCTGGACAAACCCGCTTGCGCACCACCATCTTCAACAAGCCCCCTGTAACCAGCTCTGTTGCATCATGGCGCATGTAATTTAAGAATGGGCCTCATTGCCGCAGGCTCACTTTTCTATCGCTCCGGCCCATCCGCCTCAGCTGCAAGTGGAGTGGTCACGGGCCGCAGGGCGTCGAGCCGACTTCCCTCCAAATTCTGGCCGTTGAGGCTGAACTTGGGGGTGTGGATGCGCTGGATCCGACGGAGATAAAATTCTATCTGTGTGCTGTGTTTTGAAGAAATCAAAGGCGAGATCGGGTTGGGGCACGCGGAAACACGCAGTTGGGTGGGCTGGCACCACCATATCGCCCTGGTGCTGTTGGCGCACCACAATTCTGTATCTGCGTGAATCGAACGCTAAACCTACTGGTTCGAGAGTCGCCATCGGTTGCTCCAGCGTAGCACAATTGCCCTCAGTCGCATTGCCGATGGTAGCGTTCAGGCCGTTAATTCCGATGCGGGTCCTTAAGCCACTGGAGGAGCTGCTCCCCCACCGCCGCGTGGCCAAAGAAGCCACTGTGGTGAATCCGCTGATCGGTAGCAAACACGCGGCGGCGGTCAGCGGGAATTTCCCAGCCGGTCGCCAGATTGAGCACATACGCTCCGGCGGTTGGCACTACCCCATCATTCGGCGCCCCAAAAAAGCCATCGAGCAGGGCATCCCCGAGCTGTTTGCCCCAGCGTGGCAGGCAGCGTGGATCGGTTGGTTGATAGTCGGCCGCCAGAGCGTAGAGGTCAGTCGTGGGGTGTGGGCTGCTATTCAGGGTGTGGAGATACGGATTGGCGGGGGTCATCGCGGCGAGCCCAGCCAGGGCTTTCAAGCCCGCGTGGCCAACCACCTTCACCAGCGTGAGGACGCCTTCCATCATCACGGTGGCGGTGGTATCGGGCAGATCGGCGACCAGACTGGTATAGCGATCGAGCATCGTGATCCAGTGGTCGCCGTCGGCGAGCGGGGTGCCCTGGTTCGGTGCAGCAACCATGATCATTTTTCCGACCTGGAGCGGGGCGCCCTGGGTGACCCGCTGCAGCAGCTCGCGCCCGACCAGGCCGCCCCGACTGTGGGTGATGATGTCCAAATCAACATCCGGCGGGAGCTCCTGAAGCAAACGATCCACATTCGTAGCCGGGGCGGTGCTCAAGGTTGGGTGATTAAAGGCGATCACACGCCCAGCATACTGGGCTTGCAGCTGGCCAACTAGCGCGGGAGGACAGGCGGCAAACGCGGCTTCAGCCGTGCTGAACGTGCCATGCAGCAGCAGCAAACACCGCCCGCGCCCAAGCGTGGGCCAGTCCAGATCCTCACGGCTCGTCAGCGGCAGCATCTGCCAGCCATAATCGCGGCGGCGAGATTCCCAGCCAGCCACAAACGACTCGATGGTGTGGCCCAGCAGCGCATCGGTGTACCACGAGATCACCCGCACCACTTTGCGGATCCCCTTGATGATCCCGCCGCGCTGAGTTCCAGGCGCTGCAGGCTCGGGAGGGCTGTCGTCGGGCAGATAGTAGACCACCTGCGCCCCGCCTCGCCGTGCGGGAGCCGTATCGACGCGGTCAGGAAAAATCCACTGACTGATGCCGCTGGCCTCGTCGGTGTACAGCAGCGCCTGCCCAACATTCTCTCTAAATAGGGGCGTTCGCAAGATGCGGGTCTGATCGGCGGAGCGCGTGGGGCCGCCTGGCGCAACCCCGGTGACCCGATTGATATCCAGCAGAATAATTTGTTCAACCCCAGTCTGGGTCAGCTTCAACGCCTGATCCAGCCCGGCGAATGGCGGGGCGGTGTCTACGCCTCGCCGGGGGGCGCTGACGGGCGCGGCGGGGGCGACACGGCCAATCAGGCCCGGTGCCGTGAGGGTGTAATTCGCGGCAATCGTATGTTCGGTCGAACTGCCATCAAGGGTGACAATCGGCATTGTGCGCTCCTTTACGGATGGGGCTGATAGGTGAGACACAGGGCCGGGTGCCCATAGTACACGTAGGCCAGCCGCGTGGTGGTTGCGGTTGGCGTGTACGTTGCCCGATACGCTTGCAGAATCGCCCCGATCGGCTGGCCGGCAAATGCACTGGTGTAGAATGTACGGGCGAACGCAAAGGCCTCGTCATCATCGGCCTCCCACAAAGGAGCAATGAACCCCTCCGCACCACCACAGACCACTTCACCGGGAAACCCGGCGGTCTGACCAAGGCTGGTTCCCGGCGTGGCCACCTGACAGGCATTCAGAAACACCAGGGTAAACCGCGGCGGAGTCTGGCCGCGCTGACCCATCAGGGTCGTCGGCGAGAGGGTCTGCTGATCGGCCAGAATGAGCTCGTGGGTGCGCGCGAGCGGCTCACTCCGGCCATGAACGGCAAAGTGAATCAAATGCCCGGCAATCGCTGGATTGGTGAACAACGGGGCAATGTCATCGGTCGTTGCTTTGCATCCCGTGGCATTCCACTGATTTTCCAGCAGCGTGCGTTCGGAGACAGCGTGGGGCAATTCCGCTTGTCCTGAGCCAAGCGTATACTCCCAGGCAACCGCAGTGATGTGCGTGATTGTGGTCGCTGGAGCTGGCAGCGGCAGCGCCTGCACGTCATCGATCCAGCGGGCGAAATACGTCTGGGCGCCCCAGAAGAGCGGCGGGGCGGGCGCGCCTGGGGCGCTCACGGCAAACGCGGTCGGCACGTGAACCAGCTCCCACGGCAGAAATACCTCATCGGTTTTCAGCAGCACCGTCAGCATGCGCTGGTGTTTGGCCGCCAGATCGGCCTGGAGCTGCCAGACTTTTTGCGGAACCCAGCGGGTCAGTTTGCTGGCAACGCCTTCAATCCCGCTGGCGGCAAAGGCCGGGGTGGGCTGAATGGCTACGTGAATCAGATCGACCGCCAGCTGCTGGGCTGCCAACGCTGCCAGCGGCGCCGCACATGGCTCGTCGATCACCGGGTCCACAGCGGGATCCTGGGGCATGGCGGTCCAGCGCAGCAGATCGCCATCGCGGCGCAGGGTGATCAGCAGATCCATATCCTTGGGGCGGAAATTCAGCGGCGCGCCTGGGATTGCGTCCGGCAGATCATTGGTGCCAACCGCGACCCTGCGCTCGGCGTGGCCGATCAGCTGGCGCTGGCGGTAGTAGTCAACCCGGATCCTGCACTGGCCTGTCCGCGTCGGGGTAGCGGTGAACAGCCGCATTTCGTTCATCCGCCAAGGCAGCCAGTCAGTGCTGCGATCAAACGTCACGCCAGCGCCAGTCACCACAATCATACAGTCCTCGGTGGGCTGTACATCGGTCACAATCAGCGGACTCGCGCCGCCAATCAGGGCGGTGTCGGGCGTATTGCGAAAGCCGACCACCACATCGAATGGCTGCTTCTCGGCGACATAGGCGGGCGCGATGATGGCAGGATAGGCAGCAAACGTGCTTGACGGCGTGGTGGGGCTTTTTGACTGCCCCGGCGGCACGACAAACCCGCTGATTAGGCCGTCCTGACCAAGCACCACCGCCGGGCCAGACGTATCCACCACCTGCTCAGGGCGAATGGTGGTCGTAGCGGTGTATTCGTGCAAATCCAGCGCATGCAGCAATGCGGTGTCATCGTCGAAGGAATCAAGCCGTCGCCGCACGATCTGGAGCGGGAACAGATACACCCGATGGGAAGGCTGGCTCCGGCGCACGATCACGAAGTCGCTGGCGGTGTGGGCAAGCACGAGCTGGGCCTGCGCCACGGTCCACTCGGCATCCAGCACGATAAAATTGGTTGAGAATACCGCCGTATCGGAACCCATATGTTACTCCTTCACAATCTGAATCTGGTGCAGCGTTTGGGCGAGTGGGGTCGGATTGGAACCCTGATACAGAAAGGCCCGCAGATTGAGCGGCCCGGCAAATTGCGGCGTGATATACAGCACCGCTTCGGCGCCGTGAACCGCTTCCGAAGCCTGGATATTCGGCGCCCGAACCTCAACCCGATACGGGGTGTTGGCCTGTGTGCCGCTCACACGCACACTAACTTCGTTTTGGCGTCCAACCCAGACTGGTTGCTCACACACAATCGTGAGCTGGTAGGCGGAGGCTGCCGCTGCGCCGCCGCTAGTGTGATTGATCGTGCCTGTAGTCTCGCCAACCACCGACCCATACACGGTGCCACCAGACACATGGGCAGTGCCCCGGTTGATGGCGCGTCCGCTGAGCATTGCCCCGTCGCCCAAGGTTGCCCCGGCCAGGTTCATCCCGCCCGACTGATTGTTTTGTACCAGATCGCGGTCAACCTTGTTGCCCACCGCAACATTGCTGTGCTTGGCCTGAATCGGCGCGTTGATGGTGGGCGGGGCGATCGCGTCAATCGCGGCGTGGGCATCGGCGGCATCGGCGTTCCAGCTGCCTTTGGCAAATCCCTGGCCCGCCCGAATCAGCGCAACGGCAAACTCTTCCGACTCCAGGCGGAAAAAGGGGGTTTGTTCGGACTGGTGCTCCGCCTGGGCACTCTGTTTCACGGTTTTGCCCAGATGGTGCATGAGATTTGCCACGGTCACCTGCGTATCGGTGTTTCGGTTATCCGCGCCTTGCAGGGCTTCGAGCAGGTGATAGGTGAAGATGCTCAGCTCCCGATCGCGGCGGACAAACGATTTCTGTTTGGCCAGCGACGAGGAAAACACCGCCCGCCCGCTGCCCTGCTTGAGCTCGCCTAAAATCCGTGGGCTGGGGGCCGATTTCGTCCATTCGTTGGTATCCAGGCCTTTCGCGCCCATCCCGGCGGCGTGGCAGCAGTCCAGAATCACCAGCAGACGCTCGGCGTTGATCGCATCGAGCGCCGCCCGCAGCTCCTGGGCGGCCAGCCTGGTGGCGGCGTCCACGCCGTCGTGGGGGATCAGATAGTAGTCCTCGGTGGCTTCGTTGCGCTCCCCGTGGCCGGAGTAGTAGACGATGACGGTGGCCCGTGGGTCGCGGGCGGCGCAGGTGCGCAGCCAGGCCAGGCCGTCGAGGATGGCCGACTTGGTCGCGCCCGCGTCGTGAAGCATGCGGACGTTCTCGGCCAGATACGCGCAGCGGTCCTGGTCGCGCAGCAACGTCTCAATCGCCTCGACATCCTTGACCGTGGCCGGCAGCGAGTCATCCGGGTTGGTGTGTTCACCGACGCCAACCAGCAGGGCGTAGCCGTTGCGAAACTGATTCATCAGGGGGCCTCCTTTTCAATTGTGGCGGATCCAGACACGGCGCCGCAGGGCATCACTCCAAAAAAATTCGCGGGTCCGCGCAGCGGACAGTCGGGCGCATGGCCCCAGCACTCGTGCCGCCCGCGCCTGTTCGTGGGCAGGAAAGCAGGAATGCAGAAGGGCAGAAATCAGCACAAACGTGCGAACCGAGGGGCCACACTACACCGAAATCCCTGGTCGTAGTAGCTGAAGTCGTAGACGGGATGATTCCTGTACCGCGCCGCGCAGCGAACATTTGTGCTATTTCCACCATATGAGCCGCCCCGGATACTCACATAGGTTGCTTCATCCCCATAGCGTCCTGCTTCACTATCCGCAACTATGGTACTGCTGGCGCTCGGATACTCCAACCAGCGGCTCTGCGTCCACTCCCACACATTTCCGGCCATGTCCTGCGCCCCGTTCGCCGCCATCCCCACGCCACACAGCCCAACCGCCGCCGGATGCGTGAGATTGTCTCCGCCGTCGTGCGCATACACCGCGTGCTCCTCGGTTGGCGCATCCTCGCCCCACGGGTAGGTGCGCCGTGTTTCGTTCCCCGCGTAGGCGGCGGTCGCCTCCCACTCGGCCTCGGTCGGCAGGCGCACGCTGGCCTCGGGGTACAGGCTGTTCAGCCAGCCACAGAACGCCATAGCCTCGTACCAGGTCACGCCGATCACCGGCTGATTGGCCTGGCGATAGTCCACAGCGTTCCAACCCCAGGGTTCCGTCCGATTGTTCTCTTGCCGCCACGCCCAGCCCAGCGGCGTCCACCAGTCCTCCTGGTCATAGCCGCCCGCCACCATAAACGCCTGATACTGTGCCACCGTCGTCGGGTAGCGGGCGATCCAGAACGCCGCCAGGTCGTGGTCGGCATGCGCCTCGTCCGCCTCCCAGCCGCCGATGCGGTAGGTTCCCGCCGGGACAAAGCGCCAGTAGTGGCTTCCCTCGGCGCTGAAAGTTGTCGGGCGCGGCTCACGCTGCCACTGCTCCACCGTCACCGGAAACCGCGGGTCGTCCAGCGGCGCGAGGGCCGCCGCCGCCCGCAGGCGCTCGGCGAACGGCAACGCGGGCGTTGGCGTGGTGAGGATCTCCACCAGACCACGCGCAAGATCAGGGCGCAGGCTATCCACCGCCACCCGTTGTATTCTCAACCGGCTCCAATCCCGATCGGCCCCAATCGCCGCCGCTAACAGCAGATCGCGATACCGCGTTTCCTGCGTTTTTGCTTGACCACGCTCATTCAGCGCGATCAGGCGCATTAAAATATCGTTGATCAGCGAGGGATTTTTATCCTGAATAACGCCCAGTCCCAAGAAAATCGGTTCACGCCAGCGATCATCATGCCGATGATCCATCACCTCATCTGCCGCTGCAATCGGGTCGAGCAGCAGATAGCGTCCGGCGCAATGTTCCTGAAACGTCAAATGGGCAAACACATAATCGCCATGGGCATCATTGTCGGGAACAAAAATCCCACTGCGCTGGTCAATATAGTCCAAACAGCGGACTGCCGCCACCACGGGATTAAACTGGTTCTTGCCATTCTGCTGGAAAAAATCCACCATACGCTCATACACCACACCCCGCTTGATCCGTCCGCGCCCATCCTCGGACGTGCTGTCCTTATGCGCCTCGTAGGACAACTGATCGATCAAGGGTAAAATGTAGCTGCTGTTCCAATCAGGATGCCCAATGGCCGCCGCAATGCTGTCCTGTTCACGCTGTGAATCCCATTTATCCAGCAATAATTCTAAGATTCGCTCATACAACGCGGGACGATCGCGCGGTAACTCACCATCGGTGTACAACAGTTGCGCCATCAACGTCAGCAAGAGTGGTGAACTGGCCATCTGCCGCAAGCGATCATTCCGTTCGATGGCCGTCAGCAAAATGTCCTCAAGCGTGGCCTGGCGCTGCGGCGTAATCAGAGCGGCAGCGACATATTCGCGGAAAAAAACCTGCAAGAAGTGGCGAATTTGACCCATCGTAAACGGGGCAAGCGGCAAGACAGGCCAGCCGAGCATGGTCTCTAGCTCAGGCGTATAGGCCCGGGTGCGACATGTCATGATGATCCGGTTCGGCTTCCGCTGATACTCGCTGGCAAACGCCTTGACGGCCGTGATGACGCTCTGGCGATTGACGACCGTACTGGTTGCCTGCATGGGCACTTCATCCAACCCGTCAAGCAACAGCAACACCACGCCGCGAAACAACGCCTCGCGCAGCAGATCATCAATGCCGTCACTGCCGAGCCAGTCACGCGCATGCTGTTCTATCAGCGTGAGGATCGTGGTGCTGGCGGAAACCGTGGCAGGTTTGATTGCTAACGCGCCAGCCAGCATGCGCAAGGATATAAAAACGGGAAACGCCAAAAATGCAGGGGCGCCGGGAAGCAAATTCCGGTGTGCACAATCCCAGGCCAAAAAACGTAGCAAGACCGATTTACCACTCCCCGGATCGCCCACCACCACGCTGGAGGGCTGGCGAAAGACCGCCTCAACGGCTAACTCTGCCCGCAGCAGCACCCACTCGGCCCGTTGGGGCTGCATAAAGTGGTTCACATTCTTGCGCAGCGACCCAAAAAATGATACCTCTTCCCGCGAAGCACGCGGTTTGAAATCACTATCGGAAGGAGCAATGGTTTCAAGCACTGCCGTTTGGGGTAAAGCCCGATCAGGGCTGAATGCTGCTTGAATATCCCCATCCGCATCAAGATAGTGGCCCAGCTGCTCGTGGGTTCCCCGGGCAAGTATCACCCGATTGGTCGTCGCAAGGTTGATGTAGATTCGTTCAAGGTCCACCTGTTCAATGGCTTGTTTTGCACTCGGGATACCCCGCAAGGACAACATTCGATAGCTTTGCTCCATGCGGTCAAGGTAGCGCACCAGGCGGCGGCGCTCCTCCTCGTCCGGATCACGTCCATAAATAATCGTGCCCAGATTGGTGCCAACGATCACGCCGGATACCGTGCCGTCACGAAGATTCACGCCCTGATTGATATCTCGTCCAGCAACCGTCGCATGGTCGCCAAGTTTGGCACCATCAGCCGCTAGCCCACCCGATTGGGTAGAGTGGCTCACCGTGCCCGGATTGGTGGGCGGCGCGGGTGGGGCTGGGGCCGCTTCAGGGCCAAAGACCTGGGCCTGAACCCAATCCTCTTCGGCGGGGGTGAGGGCGAATTTGGCACAGCGATGCGCGAAAATGGTCAGCGCCTCGGCGCGGCGCTCCTCGGGCGTCAGAGTGGCATCGGCCAGACTCTGGCCCATTTTGGCCACAATCTGGTTCAGCAGCGTGGCGCGTTCTGCAGCGGCCATAGCATCCTCAATACGGCTCCGTCGGACGGTCGCCCTGCGGCTACTGGCCCAACGGAACACAGCGGGTTCTGTGGCTCTGCGAGCCGGGGAGCGGCTGCGCTCGTTCGCAGAGGGCGCGGGTGCGGCCGTGCGGCACCCGATGCCGCGCCGCTGGGCTGAACGATGGGCCACACTACACCGAAATCCCTGGTTGTTGTTGTTGAAGTCGTTGTCGGGATGATTCCTGTTCCGCGCCGCGCAGCGTTTGGCGCGTGGAATGGTGCTGCGCCGTTCAGCCGCCCCCGACCCGATTATAGAGGACAATCGCAGCCAGAACAAGCGCCTATGCATCCAGCCTACGCGCTGGGTAGCGGCCGTTTGCGCCAGCCGCCGATCAGTTTGCCAATTTCATCGATCAGCCGGGCACTGTGCTCGTGCTGCTGCGGCGTGCAGAGCTCCAAACTCAGACACTGCCGCAGCAGCACCCGCGCCTCGTGCAGTGACTCGTCGGCTTGCTGCAAGGCGCTCCGATTGTCGCGTCGCCGGGCGGCCGCGATCAGCGACCGTTGCAGGCGGAAGACCGCCTCCTGCGTGGTGCGTCCAAGTGAGGATCGATAGGGACGTGGAAACCGCACGGTGGTGCGCAGCACCCACAGCACCAGCTCGTCGCAGCGGGCAAACACCGGCGAATCAGCCATGGCCCACCCGTCGCAGCGGCGTCCGCAGCACCGCCCGCCGCAGCCCCAGCGTGCTGCCGTGGCGCACCGAGCCAAGCCAGCCCTGCACGGTGGCATTCAGCCGCTCAAATGAAAGCTCCCCGGCCTGATACGCGGCCACCCGCTGGCGATAGCGCCGCCAGAAATGCACCACGTTGCGCCGCCGCAGCCGTCGTCGGTCGGGCTGAACCACCCAGCCCACAAAGGGAAAGCCCACTGCCATCGGCACAACCTGCGCCCGTTCCGGGTGGATCGCCAGGCGCACCGTGGCGAGCTGGGCTTCAATCGCCTGGCGCCAGCCGTGCAGCGTGGCTTTGTCGTCAGCAAACAGCAGCAGGTCGTCGCAGTAGCGCACGTAGCCGCGACCGCCCAGCGTGTGTTTGACCCACAGATCGAACGGGTGCAGATACACGTTCGCCCAGAACTGCGAGGTCAGGTTGCCAATCGGCAGGCCGCGCGGTCGCCCCAGCGCCAGCAGATCGTCCCCAGCGAACAGGGTGAACGGGGTGGCTTCGCCAAAAATATCGCGTCCGCCGGCAATAATCTGTTCGCACAGCTGCAGCACCCGCCGATCGCCGAGCTGCCGCCGCAGGGTGGTGAGCAAGATGGCGTGGTCCATCGCCGGGAAAAACGCCCGAATATCCAGCTGCAGCACATACTTAAACCGGCGGGCGAAGTGCTGCGCTCGATCCAGCGCCGCCAGCGTGCCTTTCCCTTTGCGGCAGGCGTAGGTATCGTGGATGAAGCGGGCCTCCCAGATCGGCTCCAGCACCTGACACAGCGCGTGATGGACGATGCGGTCTTCAAACGGCGCCGCCGAAATAATCCGCTGCTTCCACTCGCGCACCACAAATGTGCGGTAGGCCCCGGGCTGGTAGGTGCCGGCCTGCAGGCGGGCCTGGAGGTCGAACAGCCGCGACTCGGCATCCAGCTCATAGCGGGCAATCGCCGGGCGGCTGCGCTTGCCCCGCCGCGCCCGCTGGTAGGCTCGCCACAGGTTTTGGAAGCTCACCAGCGGCTCCCACAGCTGGCGATAGGTTTTAGGCATTGGCATCACTCCAATAAAATTCGCGGGTCCGCTGCGCGGACAGTCGGGCGCGTGGCCCCAGCACTCGTGCCGCCCGCGCCTGTTCGTGAGCAACAGAGCAGCAGAGCAGAAGGGCAGAAATCAGCACAAACGTGCGAACCGAGGGGCCACACTACACCGAAATCCCCTGCAGTTGCTGACGTTGACGGGATGATCCCAGTTCCGCGCCGCGCAGCGAACATATGTGCTACTATCGTAATATGAGCCACCCCGCATACTCATAGAGGTCGCCTCATCGCTATAACTACCCACCGCCGTATCGGCAACAATCGTACTACTTTCAGCCGGATACGACAACCAGCGGCTCTGCGTCCACTCCCACACATTTCCGGCCACGTCCTGCGCCCCGTTCGCCGCCGCACCCAGCGGGCAGGTTCCCACCGACGCCGGGTGACTGTTCATCGCGTGTTCTTTATAGATCGCCCGCTCCAAGGTTAATTCCTCCACACCCCACGGGAATGGAGCACGGGTCGCTGGTGCGACGTCGGGAACCCTGTGGGTGGCGGCCGCTTCCCACTCAGCCTCGGTCGGCAGGCGCACACCGTAATCCTCGTGTCCCAGCACGCTGTCCAGCCAGCCACAAAACGCCCGCGCCTCATACCAACTCACGCCATAGACGGGCTGGTTGTCCGATTCCTGGGTTGTCTGGTCATCCCAAGAGTACGGCGCAGCGCGATTATTTTTCTGCCGCCACGCCCAGCCCAGCGGCGTCCACCAGTCTTCATTTTCGTAGCCACCCGCCGCCATAAATTCGCGATACTGCGCCACCGTCGTCGGGTAGCGGGCGATCCAGAACGCCGGCAGGTCGTGGTCGGCCTGCGCCGCGCCCGCCTCCCAGCCGCCGATGGGGTAGGTTCCCGCCTCCACGGAGCGCCAGTAGTGCGTCCCAGCGGCCGTGAAGGTTGGAGTGAGCGGCGCGGCCTGCCACTCCGCGGGCATCACCGGAACGCGCGGGTCGCCTAGTTTCGCCAGCAGCTCGGCGGCGTGGATCCGCTCGTGGACCGTGAGCGGCGGGTGCTCGCCCGCCTGCGCCGCCCCCAGCAGCACCTGCTCGGCCTGGAGATTGTTGGCCGCATCCTCCAGCAACGTCACCAGGCCAGCTTTCAGGTCCGTGTGGAGACGCGGCACATCAATCGAGGCGCTCAGCAAATCCCAATCGCGGTCGACACCCAGCTCCGCCGCCAGCACCAGGTCGCGATACCAGCGCGCACGCGGTTTGGGCGTGCCCGTGCGCTCACAGGCGTTAATCAAGGCGTTCAACACCTGCTCGACCCGCCCGGCGCCCAGCGCCTCCTGCATCAGCACTCCCACACCCAGAAAGAGCGGCTCGCGCCAGCGGTCGTTGCTACGCAGTGCCATCACGCGCTGGACACCCTCCACCAGCAGCAGGTGACGGCCCGCACAGTGCTCCTGCAAGGTCAGGTGGGCGAAGGCATACACCGCGCCGTTATCTTCCGGCTGCAACACCCCACTGCGGGTGTCGAAGTACGCGATACAGCGTTCAGCGGCTTCCCACGCGCCGACCACATTCACTTGGGCGAAATACTTACTCAAGGCCATCTGCAACGCATCGGCGTTAATGCGGCCGCGGCCATCGTCGGACGTGGCGTCACGGTGCGCCTCGTAGGACAAGCGATCCAGCACGGTTCGAATCTTGTCACTGCCAATCCGCTCATCGCCGATCACCTGCGCCAGGCTTTCACCCCCGCGCTGGCGATCCCATTGATCCAGCAGCTGGATTAATATCCGCTCGTACAGCGCCGGGCGGTCGCGGGGCAGCTCGCCGCCCGCCATCACCTGCGCCATCATCGTCAGCATCAGCGGATTTTCCGCCATCTCCCACAGGCGGCGGCGCGTCGGATTAAACACCGCCTCCAGCAGACTCTCCCCGTAGCGCCCGGCCTGCGCGGCGGTAATCGCCCCTTTCGCCACCAGCTGCGGATACCACGCCTGCACAAAATGGCGCATCTGCCCGCCGGTCAGCGGCGCAATCGTCGCCACATGCCACGGCAGCACCTGGGCGAGATCAGCGGTCCAGGCCCGCACGCGACAGGTGATCACCACCCGTGCGCCGCTGTGCAGCTGGGCAAAATCGCGCACCGCCTGAATCGTCGTGGCCCGATCGGCGCTGGTCGCGGTGCGCTCCAGCGGCACCTCGTCCAGCCCATCAAACAACAGCAGCCCCTTGCCGGGACGCGACAGCGCGTGTTCGAGCAGCTCGTCGGGCTGGCGCAGATCGTAGGTCGTGGTCAGCTCGTGACGCAGCGCCGCCGACACCGTGGCCGCGCTCGCGCCATCGCGCATGATCGCCCCGGCCAGCGTGCGCAGCGAGAGCATCACCGGCAGCATGCGGTGCTGGCCCTTGTCGTTCCAGCCGTGCAAAAACGTGTGCGCATCAATCTGATCCAGCCCGCGCTGGGCCAGCACCCAGGCCAGATAGTGCAAAAACGTCGATTTGCCACTGCCCGGCGCCCCGCACAGCACCAGCTGTTGGTGGTTCAGCACCGCCTCGGCGACCAGCTCCGAGCGCGCGAGCATGCGCTGCGTGACCACATCGCCCATCCGCGACGGCCGATCCTCAACCAACGGAAGAATCGCAACAATCGCCTGATCGGGCAGCGCGTGATCGGGATGGACGCTCTCCTTGAGCGTTTCATCATCCAAGAATTCCGCGAGGGTTTCGGCATCCCCACGCGCAACCTCCACCCGATCGTCCGTCGCCAGCATCACATACACATCGGGCAAGCTCAGCCCTTTATCGACATTGCCCGCCAGCCCGTGGAGCTGCAGCACTTCCTTGAGATTGGCCAGGCGCTGCAGGTAGCGCACCATCTGCGTGCGGCGCGGCTCGTTCAGGTCGGCCCCATAGATAATTGTGCCCAGATTGGTGCCGACCACGCCGCCGGACACCGTGCCGCCGCTCACATGGGCCGTGCCTGTGCTGGCCGGTGGCGGAAGCGCGGCGGCAATCCGCTCCAGCTCAGTCTGATCGTCTGGATCGAGGGTGTTGGTGCGCAGGGCGGGCAAACATTGTTCGACAAAGGGGCGATGGGCACGACTCAGCGTCCCGCTTGCGAGCGCGTGTTCCAGCACGTGAAGGAGGGTGGTGGTATCCATAGCAGCCTGCTTTCAGCTCAGTCGGGGGGATTGCCGCCTATTGTACACACTGGTGGGAGCGCATGTCTGTTTTTGTCAAGCGAAATGGGGCTCTTCCGCACTTTTGGTGGAGCTAGGTGGTAGGATAGGAGTACACCGCCATCCATCGCGATCTGCGCGAGAAAGGCCGCTCCGATGCTTGATTCG
>DAOTUS010000561.1:0-4977 GCA_034437415.1 Herpetosiphonaceae bacterium | reverse complement strand
CTGTATGGCGATGTGTTTGGCCTGGCGATCTACAAGGGTGAGTTTGCCAGCCCGCCCTTTTCGCCGCTTAGCCTGGCCGACTGGCGCGAGGCGTTGCGGCTGCTCAGCACCTCGCTGGTGGCCCGCTTTGGCTGGATGAATGTCCCCGCCCCGCTGTGGGTCTACTGGGTCGCCGCTGGGATTGGGGCGGCGGCGCTGCTGGGATTGGGGCGATCAGACGGGTTCGATCAGCCCCAGCCGCACCGACGCTTTACGCCGATCGCCCTCGGGCTGGTGGCGCTGGCGCTGGCCTGGACACTGCTGTTTGTGCTGCTGAGCGGCCAGGTTGGCTGGCAGGGGCGCTTTGTGCTGCCCGCCGCCCCGGTGCTGGCGCTGGGTCTCGCCGCCGGGCTGGCCCGGCTGGCCCGCGGCTATCTGGCCCTGGGGCTGGCGCTGGCCGCGCTGGCGGCGACGGCGCTGGCCCTGCCGGCGGCCATGATCGCGCCCGCCTACCCGTATCTGGTGGTCGCCGCCCAGCCCGAGCGCCCGCTGCTGGCCCGCTTTGCCCCCGACAACACCCCGCCGCTGGAGCTGCGCGGCCTCGATCTGCCGCCAACCGCCCAGCGCAGCCAGCCGGTGCGGATTGACACGCTCTGGCACGCGCTTGGCCGCCAGGATCGGGACTGGACGCTGTTTATCCACCTGGCCCCGCCGGGCGAGCGCGACGAGGTGTTTTCGTTCGATGTCCAGCCGCAGCGGGGCGCGTGGCCGGCCAGCCGCTGGACCAGCGCGGACTGGTGGGAGGACACCACGATCTTCAGCCTGCCCGCCGACCTGCCGCCCGGCCCGTATAACGTGCGCGTGGGCTGGTTCGATGAGCGCGACGGCACCCGCATGGCGGTGCGCAGCGTCGACGGGGTGCTGCTCGGCGACTACGCCACCATCGGCAGCATCGTGGTGGAGCCGTAGCGGGACACACAAAAGGGGTGAAGATCCGCAGAGTCGGATCTTCACCCCGAAATTAGTAGCTTTAGCGCCTATTCGCTGCTTTTTTGACCGCTGATTGAGATGATTTTATAGCCAGGGTCGAGCACAACCGTGGCGTTATCGGGAATATCTTTATAGATCACCGCGTTTGCGCCGATCTTGACGTTGTTGCCAATCGTAATTTTGCCAAATACCTTTGCGCCAGGGGCCAGATACACGTTATCGCCAAGCGTTGGACAGCCGCGCTTCTCGCCCTGCCCGGAAACGCCGATGGTGACGCCCTGAGAAATATTACAGTTCTTGCCAATTTTCGCCTCAGGGGCGACAAAAATGCCGCTGAAGTGACCAATATAAAAGCCTTCGTCAATCGCGGCTTTACGGCCAACCTCAATCCCCCACAGGGTTTTGATCAGAAAATTCGCTACGACATACACCATCGTCAGGAGCAGCCGCACGATGACAGGTTGCGTGTACAGCCACTGGCCAAAGCGCAATACCACCACAGCCTGCACCCCCGGTGAGCGGGCACAGTCAACCCAGCGTTTAACGAGGCTTCCCTCCATCAGCTGGTATGTTCGGGCAATGTCTCTACGAAGCATGATGTTCCTTGTCAATAATTCCTCAGCGGGTGCGCTTCCTTCCATAATAGCATATCCCCGCTGGCGCAAAACCTTGCCGGGCGGCACAGCGGCGGCGTTTTTCGTTGACAGCGATTGGGCTTGGAATAGAATACCTGGGAAAAACTGATCGATCGCACGCACTCACAGGGTGTCCGATCGCGCAGCCCGTTCAATCAGTAGAAAGAGAATCATAATGAGCCACCATGAACACCAGGCCCAGCGCCTCGCCGCCGCCTTGCCCGAGGCGGTGCTGGAGGCGCTCGGGCGCGGCGATGAGCGAAGATCAGTAGCTAGTAGCTAGTGGGGCCACAAACGGCAGCTCACGAGCTGCCAGCTACCAGCGACCAAAAAAGCACACTTGTTCAACTTCAGCGCCTCATGCTATAATTTGAGCATTGTGAACGAGCATTTACTTTGAACGTGAGGCGCAGCGTGTCTAAGATGACAATGTGGCAGCAGTATCTGTCAATCAAAAAAAATTACCCCGATGTTATTCTGTTTTTCCGGCTGGGCGACTTCTACGAAACCTTTGGCGATGACGCAAAGCTGATCGCCGAAGTCCTCGATATCACCCTTACCGTGCGCGCCCTCGGCAGCGACGACAAGACCCCGATGGCGGGCGTGCCCTACCACGCCGTTGACACCTACCTGGAGCAGCTGGTTGGCCGCGGCTACCGCGTGGCGATCTGCGAGCAGATGGACGATATGGTCCACAAGACGCTCCAGAAGCGCGAGGTTGTCCGCGTGGTCACGCCCGGCACGCTCACCGATCCGACGATGCTCAAGGCCGAGCGCAACAGCTACCTCGCGGCGATTATCGCCGACCGCGGCAAGATCGGGCTGGCCTACGCCGACCTGAGCACCGGCGAGTTCTGCGCCACCGAGCTGACCGGCAACGAGGCCAGCAAGCTGCTTGAGGGCGAGCTGGTCCGCCTCAACGCCGCCGAGATTCTGGTCTCCGACGCGCCCGAGCTGCGGCCGGCCGGGATCGAGGTCAGCACCAAGCAGTTGGTCCAGGACCTGGCGCCGATGCGCAAGGCCGAGCGCGAGCGGCTGCTGCCCCACGAGCGCACCGCCCGCAAGATCGAGGGCGCCAACGCGACGGTCTGGCTGCAGGGCAATGTCACCGAGTGGCCCAACTGGCACTGGGACGCCCGCACCGGCCGCGATGCCCTGCTTCAGCAGTTCCAGGTCCAGTCGCTCGATGGCTTTGGGCTGCACAACAAGCCGCTGGCCACCCGCGCCGCCGGTGGGCTGATCCAGTATCTCCACGAGACCCAGCGCGATGCGGTGGCCCAGATTCGCGGCCTGCGGGTGTATGATACGGCCACGTTTATGTTCCTCGACCCACAGACCCGCCGCAACCTGGAGCTGACCGAGGGCGCGGCGGGCCAGCGCAAAGGCTCGCTGATTGCGGTGCTCGATCAGACTCGCACGCCGATGGGCGCCCGCCTGCTGCGCCAGTGGATCTCGCAGCCGCTGATTGAGCTGGCGCCGCTGCTCCAGCGCCAGGAGGCGGTGGCCCAGTTTGTCGAGCAGACCCTGGTCCGCGCTGAGCTGCGGGCGGTCTTCAAGCGGATTGGCGATGTCGAGCGCACCGTCAACCGAATTATCCAGGGCATCGCCACCCCGCGCGACCTGGTGCGCCTGCGCGAGTCGCTGCGGGCCATGCCCGAGCTGCTGCAGCTGCTGGCCCACGAGGGCATCGGCAAAACCCTGGACCAGACCCAGAGCGCCGCTGCGGACGAGCTGGAGCGCGATGGCGATGATCTGTTTGACGATACTGACGCCGCAATCGCCCGACCGCCAGCCTCCGACGAGCTCGATCCGTGCGGCGACCTGTGCGACCTGCTCGAGCGGGCGATCGCCGCCGATCCGCCGGCGCTGCTGGGCAGCTGGGACAACGCCCGCTCCGAGGAAAACGTGATCCGGCGCGGCTTCTCCAAGGAGATCGACGACATTGTCGATGCGACCCGCGATGCGTCGCGCTGGATCAACGAGCTGGAGTCGAAGGAGCAGGCCCGCACCGGGATCAAATCGCTGAAAGTCAGCTACAACAAAGTCTTCGGCTACTACATCGAGGTCTCGAAGGCCACCGGCGACACCCGCATCCCCGACGACTACATTCGCAAGCAGACGCTGGTCAACGCCGAGCGCTACATCACCCCGGAGCTGAAGGAGTACGAGACCCTGATTCTCAACGCCTCCGAGGCGCTGAACGAGCGTGAGCGCCAGATCTTCAAAACGGTGGGCCGCCAGGTCGCCGCCGAGGGGCCGCGGCTGCTGGCGCTGGCCCGCACCGTCGCCGAGCTGGATGTGACCTCGACGCTGGCCGAGGTCGCGGTGCGCAACCGCTACGTGCGGCCGATCCTGCGCAACGACGACACCCTGGTGATCACCGGCGGGCGCCACCCGGTGGTCGAGCAGAGCCTGATCGAGCCATTCGCCGCCAACGACATCGCGTTCAACGGCGACGACTGCCAAATTGTGGTGCTGACCGGGCCGAATATGTCGGGCAAGAGCACATTTCTCCGCCAGGTGGCCCTGATTGGGCTGATGGCGCAGATCGGCTCGTTCGTGCCCGCCGACCACGCCGAGATCGGCCTGCTCGATCGAATCTTCACCCGGATTGGGGCGCAGGACGACATCGCCACCGGCCAGTCAACCTTTATGGTGGAGATGATCGAGACGGCCAATATTTTGCACAACGGCACGCCGCGCTCGCTGATTATTCTCGACGAGATTGGCCGGGGCACCAGCACCTACGATGGCCTGTCAATTGCTCGGGCGGTGGTTGAGTACATTCACAATCAGCCGCGCCTGCGGGCCAAAACCCTGTTCGCCACCCACTACCACGAGCTCACCGAGATGGCCAGCATTCTGCCACGGGTGCAGAACTGGACCCTGGCGGTGGTTGAGGAGGGCGATCACATTGTGTTTTTGCGCAAAGTTATCGCCGGAGCCGCCGACCGCTCGTATGGCATTCACGTCGCCCAGATGGCCGGAATGCCGCCAGCGGTCGTCAGGCGCGCCACCGAGGTGCTGGCCGAGCTGGAGGGCCAGGGCGAGAAAGAGCAGCGGCGCGAGGCGATGCGCCGGGCCAACGGCAACGGCAAATCGCAGATGCAGCTCTTCGCCGCCGTCAAGTCGCCCACCGTCGAGACCATCCAGGCGCTCGATGTCACCCAGCTCACGCCAATCGAGGCGCTGACCAAGCTGTACGAGCTGCAGCGGCTGGCCAAGGACGAGGGGTAGCTAGTTGCTGGTTGTCAGTAGTTTGACAATGTTAGATTAGGCCCATGGACACCATGTATGGCGTTCGCACCGACCTGCGCGATGACCGGGAAACCCAAAAAGCGCACGTATTCGCGGGAGGGACGCCATATATGGC
>DAOTUS010000560.1:0-19520 GCA_034437415.1 Herpetosiphonaceae bacterium | reverse complement strand
TTATGAGCATTGCGTGTGGATTACATAATTTTCGCGTACGTCATCGTTCAACATCCATCGATATAACACCGATAGATATTTTTTTAAATGCTATGGCACTTGAATTCCAATAATGTCTCATGTATGGCGTTCGCACCGACCTGCGCGATGACCGGGAAACCCAAAAAGCGCACGTATTCGCGGGAGGCGTCCCTCCCTCCACCAATCGTTATCCACCAAGCGTCCATCTTCATCCAAAATCCTGCGCCTTTGCCGTGTAATCTAACATTGTCAAAATACGTAACATTGAATAAATTTGACATAATGTAGTTTTAGATTCAGGCTATCTGCGCCCGAGCAGGCCACGAAACCAGCGCTTGAGGCTGAAGCTCCAGCCTCGAATCATCAGGCCGAGGCCGAGCGCCGCCGCCGCAAAGCCCAGCAGGCTCAGCCACGAGAGCCGCCAGATCGCCCCGGCCAGAATGCCGATCACGGCGACGGCCACACAGGCATCAAGCGCCCACGAGCGTGTTCCCGGCGTTGTGGATCGCGCAGCGGGCGGCCTACGGCACCAGAGCAGCGCCACCAGCCCGCCGATCATAATCCACTCAACCAGCGAAATTCGCGCCATCCACCGAACTAGACTCATAGCGACCTGTATCTTTGCCTAAATTTCTCCCCAAAACTATACCACAGGCCACCTGCGTGAGTTAACACAGATTTATCCGACTTTATTGACAGAAAATGATTCTCAATTTATAATCATTCTCAGTGATTGTAGCAAAAGCGCACGAGGAGGCAAGGGTTCTGTCCGTTCTGGACAACGCCTTGATTAAACGTATGACAGTGATTGGTTTTCGAGAAGGCACGCCTGCCGGTGACATCCTGACGTATATTCAGCGCAATGGATCGGCGACGGTCAAGCAGCTGGAAGATGCGCTGGGAGTCAGCACCACAGCGGTGCGCGAACAACTTACCCATCTTACGAATCAGGAGCTGATCACGCCCAACAAGGTGCGCCAGGGGCCAGGCCGGCCATCCTACCGCTACACCCTGACCGCCAAAGCTCAGGCACTGTTTCCCAAGGGCTACGATGTCCTGATCAATCTGTTGCTGGAAGAGATTCTGGTCACCGATGGTGCCGAGAAGCTGGCCAAGCTGCTGAATGGGGTTGGCACTCGCCTGGCAACCTACTACGCCAATCAGCAGCCGGCCAAAGACGCCCTACGTGAGCGCCTGATGGGCCTGGCGTATGCGATGGCGCAGCGGGGAATGCCGATCAATGTTGTGGAACGACCCGAGGGTGGCTGGATGCTCAGCGAGTATGCCTGTCCCTACTTCGAGGTGGCGAAAACCCACGACAGCGTCTGCTCAATGGAGCGGCAGATGCTCGAGTCGGCGCTTGGCCACGAAGTCCAGCTGACCCGCCGGATGGTCGAAGGCCACACCGGCTGTCACTTTCTGATCAAACCAGAAGAAATCTTAAAGCAAGAGGTCTAATCGCGGCATTGGGCAGCCAATCCCGCCTTCACTGGCCTCACATTGTCTACTATGTACTGTATTTTCATATCTTTCAGGAGTATTATGGACGCGAACAACCTCGTCATCCGCAATTTGCACGTCTCGGTGGATGGCAAAGAAATTCTCAAAGGCATCGATCTGACGATTGAGCAGGGCAAAATTCACGCGATCATGGGTCCAAATGGCTCGGGCAAGTCGACGCTGGCGTACGCGCTGGCTGGCCACCCGCGCTACGAGGTCACCGATGGCGAAGTCTGGTTCAAAGGCCAGGATGTGCTGGATCTAGAGCCAAACGACCGCTCGAAGCTGGGCATCTTCCTAGCGTTTCAGTATCCCGTTGCTGTCGCTGGTGTGACCGTCGCCAACTTCCTGCGGGCCGCGATCAACGCCCAGCGCGCCAAGGCCGGCGTCGATCCGAAAACTACCGCTATTCCAATGGCCGAGTACCGCAAAGTCATCAAGCAGCGGATGGATATGCTGGAGATGGCTCCGGATTTCGCCCGCCGCTATCTGAACGAAGGCTTCTCCGGCGGTGAAAAGAAACGCCTGGAGATCCTCCAGATGGCGATGCTGCAACCCTCGGTGGCCGTGATGGACGAGACCGACTCCGGCCTTGACATCGACGCGCTGAAGATTGTGGCCGAAGGCGTCAACCTGATCAAAGCCGAGAAGCCCGAGCTAGGCGTGCTGGTGATCACCCACTATCAGCGCCTGCTCAACTACATCAAGCCCGACTATGTCCACGTCTTGATGGAAGGCAAAATTGTTCGTGAAGGCGGCCCCGAGCTGGCCCTTGAACTCGAAGAAAAAGGCTACGATTTCATTCGGGAGGAAGTGTTCGGCAATGCCAGCTAATGCAACAAGTTCAACCATCGATCGCGGGCAGTTTGATACCCTGCTCGCCGGTCGCACCGAGCCTGAGTGGATGACCGCGCTGCGCCACGAGGCCTGGGCCGCTTTTGAGGCGGCTGAAATGCCCGAGTGGCGCCGCTCACGGCTCAAAGGCTTTAGCTTTGGCGACTACACCGTCGCCGCAGCGACCACCAGCATTGAGTTCGCCGGCGCCGAGGGCGTGGTGGTTCTACCACTCGCCGAAGCGCTGATCAAGCACGCTGACCTTGTGCAGCGGGTGCTGGGCTCAGGCGTTCACACCAGCCGCGATAAGTTTACGGCGCTTAACAATGCGCTGATCAACGGCGGCGTGTTTGTATACGTGCCCAAGAACACCGAGGTCGAGGCCCCGGTGCAGATTCAGCATCGCGTCAACAAAGCCGGCGACCTGGTCGCCCCGCGCACGCTGGGCCTGGTCGAGCGCAACAGCCGGATCAAAATCGTTGAGGAGTATATCTCCGGCGATTTCGACGCTCCGGCGCTGGTCTTGACTGGATCTGAGTTTGAGGTTGGCGATGGCGCCGCGCTGAGCTACACCTGGGTGCAAAACCTGGGCGCAAAGGTCAACATCTTCGGCGGCCAGCAGCTTAATCTGGTTGGCAAAGATGCCCAGGGAGAGTGGCTGAATATCGTGATGGGCAGCACCCTCCAGCACGTCACGCTGGAAGCCCAGATGCGCGGCAACGGCTCGTCGATCTCCTGGAACGGTGTGATCTACGGCAACAACGATCAGAATCTGCTGGTTGCGCCAACGCTCAACCACATCGGCCTCAACACCGAGGGCCAGATCAACTTCAAGACCGTGGTTGACGATACCGCCTACGCCGTCTTCGATGGTATGGTGCGCATCCCGAAGACCGGCCAGGGGACCAACTCGGACTTGCGCGAAAACGCAATGCACCTGAGCAAAACCTCGCGCTCGGACTCGATCCCCGGCCTGGAGATCGATGCCAACGAGGTCAAGGCCGGCCACGGCTCGACCAGCGGCCAGATCGACGAGGAGCAGCTGTTCTATCTGCAGTCGCGCGGCCTGCCCTTCGAGGAGGCCAAGCGCACAATCGTGCTCGGTTTCGTCGGCGAGATCATCGATATGATCCCCGATGAGGCGCTGCGCGAGCGGATCGAAGAAGTCGTCGCGGGCAAGGTCTAGGCTTTTTTGTCCACGAAGGGGCCAGGCTTTTTGTCCACGAAGGCCACGACACCCGCACGCGGGTACCCGCACGAAGCGTTCTATTGTTGATGTTTTGTGCGCTGGCTGAAGTTCTTTCGTAACCCATTCTTTCGCGAAAAGGGCAAAAATTAACGACTGTTTTGCATCATCAACAGCAGTGATTTAGCCCTTTCGTGAGAGGAAATATCATATGACCGAATTACTGTTTCGCCGGGAAGTATTTACAGTTATTGGTGCAGCAATCGAGGTTCATCGCGAGCTTAGGCGCAGAAAATAAAAAAGCATACGTAGATATAATTTGGATTTGCTACGATGAAATAAGTGTTGACATAATATACTGGATAGATTATCAGGCAAAGCGGTAGCAATCCATCAACTAAACTTTAGGGGGTGCAGGGGGATGAAAACCCCCTGCGTTTCCCCTCCAGGGGAGGGGCGGAGGGGTGGCGAATCAAAAGCACCCAACTACTGAAATGAGAAAACATAAACCTTAAATACTTTGTAGCCAAAAATAATCTTTAGTTATACCAATAATATATTTCTTCGTGTCCTTCGTGGACAAAAACAATCTTCGCTACGTTCTTCAGAACTTTTGTGGATAACACTATGACTGATACCCTGACAACCTTCGACGTCGCCAAAGTTCGGGCCGATTTCCCACTGCTCCACCAGCAGATCAACGGGCATCCGCTGGCGTACCTCGATAGCACCGCCACCGCCCAGAAGCCCGGCGCGGTGCTGGAGGCGATGGATCGCTACTATCGCACCATCAACGCCAATGTGCATCGCGGGGTCTACCAGATTAGCGAGGCGGCGACCGCGGCCTACGAGGGCACCCGCCGCACGATTGGGCGGTTTATCGGCGCCCGCTCAACCAAAGAGATCATCTTCACCCGCAATACCACCGAGGCGATCAACCTGGTCGCCCAGAGCTGGGGCCGCACCAATCTGAGGGCTGGTGATCGGATTTTGCTCACGGTGATGGAGCATCACTCCAACATTGTGCCCTGGCAGATGCTGGCCGCGCAGACTGGCGCTGAACTGGATTTTATCGAGATCGACGGCAGCGGCCGGCTGGCGCTCGACAATCTGGATACCCTGCTGACCGAGCGCACCAAAATCGTCGCGATCACCCAGATGTCGAATGTGCTAGGGACGATCAATCCGGTCGCGCAGATTATTGCCGCCGCCAAACAGGTGGGCGCCCTGGTGCTGCTCGATGCCGCCCAGAGCGTGCCGCATCTGGCGGTGAATGTCCAGGAGCTCGGCTGTGATTTTCTGGCCTTCTCGGGCCATAAGATGTGCGGGCCGACTGGAATTGGGGTGTTGTGGGCGCGGCGCGAGCTACTCGAGGCCATGCCGCCCTGGATCGGCGGCGGCGATATGATCAAGCGCGTCGGTCTGCGCGAGAGCACCTGGAACGACCTGCCCTGGAAGTTCGAGGCGGGCACGCCGGCGATCGCCGAGGCGATTGGCCTGGGCGCGGCGGTTGACTACCTGAGCAGCGTCGGGATGCAGGCCATCCACGAGCGCGAGCAGGAGCTGACCCGCTATGCCCTGGAGCAGCTCAGCGATGTGGCCGACCTGACAATCTATGGGCCGCCCGCCGCCGAGCGCGGCGGCCTGGTGAGCTTCAGCCTGGCTGATGTTCACGCCCACGATATTGCGGCCATTCTGGATACCCAGGGGATCGCCGTGCGCGCCGGACATCACTGTGCGCACCCGCTCCACGATATTCTCGGCGTGGCCTCAACCGCCCGCGCCTCGTTCTACCTCTACACCACCGAGGAAGAGATCGATCGGCTGGCCGCCGCGCTGGTGCTGGCGCGGGATACATTTCGCCTTTAAGTGTTAGGATGCGGAGTTTATCGCTCCGCACCTGTGTGGAATCAACATAATGGATGATTTATACCGAGAAAATATTCTGGATCATTACAAGCACCCGCGCAACCACGGTGAGCTAAGTAATGCCACCATCACGCAGGAGGAGCACAATCCGCTCTGCGGCGATCAGCTGACGCTCTATCTTGTGGTTGATGATGATACAATTAAAGATGTGCGTTTCAAGGGCAAAGGCTGTGCAATCAGCCAGGCGGCGACCTCGATGCTGACCGAGGAGCTGGTTGGCAAAACCACCGCCGAGGCCAAGCTGATCGATAAAGCGTTCGTGCTGGACCTGCTGGGAATTCCAATCGGCCCGGTGCGCCTGAAATGTGCGCTGCTCTCGCTCAAGACGCTCAAAGCTGGCCTGTATGGCATTGGCAACCTGGAGGATGACGAGGATCTGGTGTAATGGCTATCGATAACTATGAACAACTGATTATCGAAGGTATTAAAGGCTTGCCTTCGGTCACGTTAGCTGAAATTGCTGATTTCATCTACTTTGTACGTAAACGCGCCTTGCAGCCAGAGTCATTTGCTGAAGATCTGAGTAGTATTATGCTTGGACTGGAAGGCCGCGAGATGAGCTACGCAGAGCAGCAACATCTTGAGCAGGAATTTGCTGACTATGAGCAACAGTACCCTCATGAATAAGTACGTTACCGATACAATGGGTTTAGTGTTGCGGTTAGAACACAGGAAGCTAGGGCAACAGGCAAAGAAAATCTTTGAAATTGCGGAACAGGGCGATACAAGTATCTATATTCCATCGATTGTTTTTGCTGAGATATTGTATTTATCCGAAAAACGCAGAATTGCAATTTCTTTGAATGATGTTGACAGTTATCTCAAGCGGTATGAGCAAATTCAAGAACTGCCGATGACGTTTGCGGTGATGCAAGCAGTTGCAAGTATCGCTGATATTCCTGAACTTCACGACCGTATAATTGCAGGATCAGCCAGATACATGAATTTACAACTCATCACGAATGATCCAGTTATTCAATCGTCCAGCCACGTTGACACACTCTGGTAAGCATATACTATCTGCTGCGATAAATCATATTTAGGAGGCACGGGATGACTAACCCTGTACAGAATCAGATCGAGTTCGACTACACGAAATATGGCTTTCGTGACGAAGAAAACTATACATATAAATCCGCCAAGGGTTTGAACCCCGAGATTGTGCGCACGATCTCGAAGATGAAGAACGAGCCGGAGTGGATGCTGCAGCGCCGTCTGAAGGCGCTGGAGATTTTCGAGAAGAAGCCGCTGCCCGTCACTGGCATGTGGGCTAACCCCAAGCTGGCTGAGCTGGATTTTCAGGATATCTATTACTATATTCGGCCGGGCGAGAAGAGCGAAAAAAGCTGGGACGATGTGCCGGAGAGCATCAAAAACACCTTCGAGAAGCTGGGCATCCCCGAGGCCGAGCAGAAATTCCTGGCCGGCGTCGGCGCTCAGTACGAGAGCGAGTCGGTCTATCACTCGCTGCGTGAAGAGTGGTCGAAACAGGGCGTCGTCTTCCTGGATATGGATACCGCACTGCGCGAATATCCTGACGTGGTCAAGGAATATTTCGGCACCATTATTCCATCGGCCGACAACAAATTTGCTGCGCTCAACACCGCGGTCTGGTCGGGCGGCTCGTTCGTGTACGTGCCCAAAGGCGTGAAGGTGGACATCCCACTCCAGGCCTACTTCCGCATCAACGCCGAGAACATGGGCCAGTTCGAGCGCACCCTGATTATCGTGGACGAAGGCGCCGACGTGACCTACATCGAGGGCTGTACCGCGCCGGTTTACACCACCAACTCGCTGCACTCAGCGGTGGTCGAGATTATTATCAAAAAAGGTGCGCGCTGCCGCTACACGACCATTCAGAACTGGTCGAACAACATCTTTAACCTGGTGACCAAGCGCGCCGTGGCCTATGAAGATGCCTCGATGGAGTGGGTCGACGGCAATATCGGCAGCCGCCTGACCATGAAGTACCCCGCCGTCTATATGATGGGCCGGGGTGCCAAGGGCGAAGTGTTGTCGGTGGCCTATGCCGGCGAAGGCCAGCACCAGGACGCTGGCGCGAAGATGGTTCACGCCGCGCCGGACACCACCAGCCGGATCACCAACAAGTCGGTCTCGAAGAATGGCGGCCGCACCACCTACCGTGGTCTGGCCAAAGTTCTGCCCGGCGCCCACAATGCCAAGGTCAACGTGGTCTGCGATGCGCTGATCCTCGATGACCGCTCGGCCTCGGACACGATTCCGTACATCGAGATCGAAGAAGATACCGCCACTGTCGCCCACGAGGCGACCGTCGGTAAAATTGGCGAGGAGCAGCTCTTCTATCTGATGAGCCGTGGCCTTGATGAGGCCGAGGCGCTCTCGATGATTGTGCTGGGCTTTATGGAGCCGTTCACCCGTGAGCTGCCGATGGAGTACGCTGTCGAGCTCAACCGCCTGATCCAGATGGAGATGGAAGGTTCGGTCGGCTAAACGTGGCTATTGAGACCGAGAAGCTGCCTGCTGTCGCAGGCAGCTTCTCGGTTTTTTATCGTCGGGCTATTGTTCAGCTGTTCACTTTACTTTGTAAGGAATACGAATGACATTTGTATCTGTGGCCCTGGTGAATGATGTTCCGGCTGGATCGGCGCTTCAGGTTGTGGTCAACGGGCAGCAGATTGGCCTGTTCAACTGTGCCGGCACAATCTACGCGACCGATAATATCTGTACCCACGCCTACGCCGAGCTGCACGAGGGCACGATTGACGCCGACGACTGCTCGATCGAGTGCCCGCTCCACGGCGCCCGCTTCGATCTGGTGAGCGGCCGGGCGCTGAGCCTGCCGGCGATCATGCCCGTGCAGGTCTATGAAGTTCGGATTGAGGGCGAAGAGATTCTGGTTGCAGTTTAGGCGCCGGGCCGGTTTCGTGGCCCAGCGCCGCTAGTCAAACATAGGAGGATCCAATGGCGGAGTATATCAATCCCGATGTCCTGGTCAGCACAGCGTGGGTCGCTGAACATTTGAGCGATCCAACGGTGCGGCTGGTCGAGTCCGACGAAGATATTTTGTTGTATGAAGTTGGCCATATTTCTGGCGCGGTCAAGATCAACTGGCAGGACGATCTCAACGACCAGCGGATTCGCGACTACATTGATAATGACGATTTCGCGAAATTGATGGGTCGGTTCGGGATCAACAAAGACACCACCGTGGTTTTCTACGGCGATAAAAATAACTGGTGGGCCTGCTACGCCTACTGGGCCTTCAAGCTGATGGGCCACGAGAACCTGAAGGTGATGAACGGCGGGCGTAAAAAATGGATCGACGAGGGCCGCGAGCTGACCCGCGCCGTGCCTGAGTTTGCCGCAACTGCGTACAGCGTTGGCGCTCCCCACCCCGAGATTCGCGCCTTCCGCGATGACGTGCTGGAGCACATTGGTCGCCCGCAGCCGCGCAACCCCGCGATTAGCCTGCCCGCGGGCCACACGCTGGTTGACGTGCGCTCGCCTGATGAGTTCACCGGCAAAAAGCTGCATATGCCCGAGTATCCCCAGGAAGGGGCGGTTCGCGGCGGCCACATTCCCGGCGCGGCCAATATCCCCTGGGGCAAGGCCATGAACGACGACGGCACCTTCAAGAGCGCCGACGAGATCGCGGAGCTGTACGCCGCCGCCGGGATCACCGCCGACAAAGATACCGTGGTCTACTGCCGCATCGGCGAGCGCTCATCGCTCACCTGGTTTGTGCTCCACGAGCTGATGGGCTACGCCAAGGTGCGCAACTATGATGGCTCGTGGACCGAATGGGGCAATGTGGTCGGCCTGCCGATCAACAATCCCAGCGCCACGAAATAGGGCGTCTGCGGTAAGAATCAAACAGCGGCGGGACGACTCAAAATGGTCATCCCGCCGCTGTTTTGTTGCCTGGGTTAGCTGATTAAGCTTCAACCTAACCCTTGCCCGACTATGGGGTACAGGCTGGGCGTGCCTGAAGCCAGGGGATGAAGGGCAGGTTGATCCCGACCGCATCGCCGGTGCCGGTGCCATTTTGCTGCGGATGGTACGGCCCCGATGGATTGCCCCACCAGTTATTGCGGGCATCAAGCCCAATATCGGCGGCCAGACCATAGGTTTTGTGGTTCAGGAACGAGTTGTTGCTGATCACGATCCGTGAGCCGTCCAGCGTGGGATTGCGCGATTTGATCGAGAGACCAACCGATCCGCTGCTAAAGGTGTTGCACTGGAAGTTTGCGGTCAGGGCATCTTCGAACTGGGCGCGGACATTGGTGCCGCTGATGCCGCGAAACAGATTCTTCTGAATATCAATTGTGACATCGGACGATTTTGCGCTGATAGCGACGCCGGTCGCGCCATCGCTCGACGTATTATTGATACTGTTGCCGATCAGCCGAAGCTTGCCGCCGCCAGGAACGTCGGCGACAAGCGGCGCCATGCCGGCGATGCTGCTGCGCTGAATATCCAGATTACCGCCAGCTCCCAGGATCTGGCCCCGGTTTTGCTCAATGATGCTATCCTCAATCAGCGTGTTGCCGCCGAGCGCAGCGATGAGCACCCCGCCCGAGCCGCCACCGCGCACGTCAACGCCGCTGAGCGTGGCCCGGCCGCCTGAGTTGACCACGATTGAGCGCCAGTTGGTATCGTCGGCTTTGCGCCAGCGGACTGGATTAGCCGCGCTGCCGCTGACCTGTAAGGTTCCATCGACCACGAGCGACACATCGCTGCCCAGCCGCACTTCCACCCCAGGATCAATCGTCAGACGGGCACCGGCGGCCACCACCGTGTCGCGGCGGAGCAGCACCGGGCTTTGCGCCGTGGTCCAGCGCATATCACCGCTGATCGTATCGAATGTCGGCGGCGGCGGAATGGTTGGCTCAGGCGTGGACAGATCCAGGGTTGGGATCGGAATATCTAAAGTTGGGATCGGGATATCCAGGGTTGGCTCGGGATTATCCGGCGGCTCAATGGTTGGCTCGGTGTTTTCTGGCTCTTCAGTTGGCCGCCCGCCGCCGCCAGTTTCCTCGGTTGGCACGGGAATCGGGGTTGGATCGACCTGATTATTTCCTGGCGGCGGATATGTTCCCGTGGATTGGGTTGGCTCGATCTGATCCTCAATAGGATCCTCTGGGATGGGGGTAGGACGAGTATTCCCGCCGCTGCTAGGTGGTGGCTGCTGTGGAATCGTAGGAAATGTCGGCAGCGGCTGGCTGGTTGCAAATTCATCAAAGCCGGGAAATGTTATTGGTGGCGGATCGCCGAATGGCGATGGATCGGCGCCAGGCGGTGGATAGGCGCTGCCGGGCAGCTCCTCGGTTGGGATTGGGGTGGCTCGGCCTGGGCCGATCACGGCACCGGTGGGCGTGGTGGTTGGCGCGATCGCCACCTCTGTGCCGACGGTTCTGGTGGCAGAAGGCTCCGAGGTGCCCTCCGTCAGATTTGGGTCGCTGGTTGGCGTGGTGGGGAAGCTGGTTCCCGTATCGGCAACCGTGGTGGGACTGCTCGGCATGGCCGCGACGCTGAGAATTGCCACCACAACCATACAGGTCAGGGCGAGCAACAAGGTCTGGTTGGTGCGGGCAAACTGAACAACCCGCGAGTCGCGGATTTTAAGCATTAGCTGCTCGAGTATCTCTCTGCCGCTTGGCGGCGGTGTTGACGTATTCATGCGAGTAATGGTAGCACAGGGCCGCCTATCGTGCAATGAGGGGTAGATGATAAAAACATGGCTTTAGAGTGCTGAGTTTGCTGTGTTAAAAGGCTTATGGTAAACTTACCTACTCACATTTAATCCAACCTTAATTACACAATGAGAGAGGCTTGATAGTTGGACTGTAAGATGCACGAAGGGGAGCGATCCCCTCGGCGCTAGCAATATCCACCAGCCGTTGGTGGACGGTTCCATATGGCAACGTCGCCATCATCAGTATCATCATTGGAGGGCACCCGTGGTTTCTAAGGGCTTTCGTCTGTTTGTTGCCGTAGCAATGCTCGCAACAATGTTCACCAGTACATTCACCTATCGGAACACTTCAACTGCTGCGGCAGTTTCAACCACTCTTGTGATTAGTCAAGTATATGGTGGTGGTGGCAATAGTGGTGCTACCTATACAAACGACTATATTGAAATCCTTAACGTCAGCAATGCAGCTGTTTCGCTAAATGGGCTTTCACTCCAATATGCGAGTGGAACAGGCACTGGTAACTTCGGCGCAAGCGCCACTCAGCTTACTGAATTACCCAACGTTTCCCTGAACCCCGGTCAATACTTCTTGGTACAACAGGCTCCTGGCGCTACCCCAGCAGCAGCTTTGCCAACCCCAGATCTGGTGGATGCAACGCCAATTGCAATGAGTGGTACAGCCGGGAAAGTTGCGTTAGTTACTGGTGTTGCAACCCTTGGTTGTAATGGTAGTAGCACCGCCTGTTCACCTGCCCAGCTAGCTCAAATTATTGATTTAGTTGGCTTTGGTACGGCAAACTTTTTCGAGGGCAGTGCTGCAGCTCCGGCTCCTGTCGGCAATACCAATGCGGCTTTACGTGCAGATGATGGCTGTATTGATACCGACCAGAACGGGGCTGATTTTGCCTCCGCTACTGCTAACCCACGCAACACTGGTTCGCCAGTGAATCTCTGTGGTGGCGACGTTGCCCCAACCGTGGCCTCGACCGTTCCCACTGCGAACGCAACGGGCGTGGCGCTGAACAGCAACATCGCGATCACCTTTACCGAGCCGGTCACGGCGACCGCCAGCTCGTTCACGGTTTCGTGTGCCACCAGTGGCGCCCACAGCGCAACCGTGAGTGCTGCCCCTGCCACCATCTACACGCTCAATCCTGATGCTGATTTCGTCAACAGTGAGCTGTGTACGGTCACCGTCGTTGCGGCCCAGGTCACCGATCTGGATGTCCCAGTAAATACGATGGCTGCTGATTACATCTTCAGCTTCACCGCCACCGCCCCGGTGGTCGATGTGGCGCCAACTGTGGTCAGCACGACCCCAATCTCTGGCTCGGTCAATGTTGCCATCAACAGCAACATCACGATTGACTTCAGCGAAGCGGTCACTGCGACCGCCAGCTCGTTTACGGTTTCGTGTGCCACCAGTGGTGCGCACCCGGTGGTGCTGAGCGACGGCCCAACCAGCTACACGCTCAACCCCGCCGCCGACTTTGTCAACAATGAGCTGTGTACGGTTACCGTAGTGGCGGCCCAGGTCACCGACCAGGATGGTACTCCTAACCAGATGGCGGCCAACTACACCTTTACCTTCACCACAATCGCTGCTGGCACCTGTCCAATTGCGCCGACCACCACCATTCCTGCGGTTCAGGGCACTGGCCTGGCCAGCCCGGTCGCTGGCGCGACGGTGCGGGTTCAGGGTGTGGTCTCGGCTGTGTTCCCTGGGCTGAGTGGCTTCTTTGTGCAAGACGTCGCTGGCGACGGCAATCCGCTCACCTCAGACGGCATGTTTATCTTCAACGCCACGTCTGTCATCACCGGCAACCTGGTCAGTGTCAGCGGCACGGTGGCTGAGTTCCGCGATGCCACCCAGATTGGCACCGGCAGCACCGTCACCGTCTGTGGCAGCGTGACTGCTCCAGCACCGCTGGTCCTCGATCTGCCTGTCCCAGCCCTGAATGGCCAGGAACAGTACGAAGGCATGCTGGTCAGCATCCCCGAGACCATCACGGTTGGCCAGAACTTCTTCCTGGGCCGCTTTGGCCAGATCACGGTCTCGGCCGAGGGCCGGGTCTACAACCCAACCAACCGCAACCTGCCTGGCAGCCTAGCGGCGATTGCCGAGGCTAACCTGAACGCCCGCCGAATGTTCGTGCTGGACGACGGCCGCAGCAGCCAGAATCCCAATCCGATCCCCTACATTGGCCTGGACAATACCAACCGTGGTGGTGATACGATTGCGGGTCTGACTGGTATCCTTAGCCAAGGCCCGATCAATACTGGCGTTATCCCAACCGGCTACATTTTCCAGCCGACGGTCGCCCCCGTATTTACCCGCGCACATCCCCGCACCGCCGCCCCCTCAGCAGTTGGTGGCAACGCCAAAGTGGCCAGCTTCAACGTGCTGAACTACTTTAACGGCGATGGCGCAGGCGGCGGCTTCCCAACCTCACGTGGCGCAACCACTCTGCTTGAGTTCAATCGCCAGCGCACCAAAATCATCAAGGCCCTGGTGGCAATTGATGCTGACGTGGTTGGTCTGATGGAGATCGAGAACGATGGCGACGGCGCAACCGGCGCACTCCAGGATTTGGTCAATGGGCTGAATACTGAGATGGGCGCAGGCACCTATGCCCTGGTTCCCTCGCCCGCCCCAGGCACCGATGTAATTCGCGTCGCGATGATCTATAAGCCCGGTCGCGTGACCCGTGTCGGGGCCGCCGTGAACTATCAGGTGACCACCAACCCAACCTACAATCCAGTGTTCGACCGCCCGCCATTTGCCCAGACCTTTAGCCTGAACAGCAATAGCGAAAAGTTCAGCGTGGTGGTGAACCACTTCAAATCAAAAGGCAGCTGCCCAGCCAGCGGCGTTGATACGGATCAGGGCGATGGCCAGGGCTGCTGGAACGCCAAGCGCACCGTGCAGGCGCAAAACCTGCTGACCTTTATCAACAACATCAAAGCCAGCGCCGCTGATGATGATGTGCTGGTAATTGGCGACTTGAATGCCTATGGCAAGGAAGCTCCAATTACAACCTTGACCGATGCTGGCATGACCAACGAGATCGAACGATTTCTTGGCACCACTGCCTATTCCTATGTGTTCGATGGCGCAGCTGGCTATCTTGACCACGGGTTGGCAACCAGCTCGCTCAACACCCAGGTTACCGGTGTGGCCGAGTGGCACATCAACGCCGATGAGCCTTCGGTGATCGACTACAACACCGAGTTCAAGCCCCAGGATCTGTACACCCCAACCCCGTACCGCGCCTCGGACCATGATCCGGTGATTATGGGTCTGCAGCTTGGTGGTGTGCCGACGGCGGCTAACTTCAGCACCTCCAGCAAGACCGTGAATACCACGGCGGTCACGGTGGGCGACCAGCTCACCTACACCCTGACGGTGGTCAACAGCGGCCAGACAGTAGCGACCTACAATCTGACCGACACCCTCGATGCCAGCCTGACCTTCGTGAGCGCAACGCCGACCATGAATGTCAATGGGCAGGTCCTCAGTGTCTCTGGGAGCCTGGCTGGTGGCGCATCGGTGGTCTATACCATCGTTGTCGAGGCAAATGCTGCTGACACGATTAACAATATTGCTCAGCTCAGTGGCGATGGCGTGACCCGCCAGCTAACTGCACCGAGTGTGACGGTTAGCCCAGTGCCAATGCAGAAAATCTTCTTGCCGATGATTTTCCGCTAGCCTCGTTCAACCAACCTGGTCGAAACAATCAAGAGCCTCCACATCGATTCGATGTGGAGGCTCTTGATTGTCCAGCGCTAATGTGCTGGGCTTCTGGCTAGAAGGGAACGCGAGTGGCCATCCGTGGCCGCACCCGCCTGCCTAAAACAAACAACCGCCGTCTCCAGGAGTGGAGAGCGGCGGTGTAAAAGAACAGATTCCCGAAGCTCTATTCTTCGGAGGAGCGTTGCATAATAACGTAGAGGAGTTCAAGCAGGACGTTTTTTACCGTTTCGCGCTCGGTCGCGATGCATGGCAAGATCTTAACATCGGAGTTCAGGCGCAGGGCCAGGCGCAGCTCATCGGGCGACCAGGCATTTTCGTGATCCTGCTTATTGGCAGCGATCACATAGGGCGCATCGCGATAGGCGGTAAAGAAATCGATAATGCGATTTGTTTCGCGAAACGTTTCCGGCCGCGTACTATCGACCAGCACAATTAATCCCAACATACCCTCGGACAAAATCTCCCACATAAAGTCGAAGCGTTTCTGACCAGGGGTGCCGAACAAGTGCAGCACCAAGTCATCACCGACGGAGATGCGACCGAAATCCATCGCCACGGTGGTTTCTTTTTTAATATCTTTCGTATCGTCGGTGGCTTTACGCTCGGTCGAAACCACCTCAATTTCGCTGATGGCGCGGATAAACTGGGTCTTGCCCGCGTTGACTGCACCACTGATGACCATTTTGACAGTCTGCATACTTCCTCCTAGAGACGGAGCCAGGTTGCCGGTGGGGGTATTCGGGCCGGATCCACTGCACCGCCGCCCTGTCTACATTCCCCGGATACGATTGATGATACGTGAGACGAGGCTGCGTTTAGGTATTCCGGCAGCAACGGCAGCGGCTCCAGCACGGGTCGTGGGTGCTGGGGCATTGGCTGGGCGTGGACGGGTAACCTCGACCAGGCCAGCGGCAATAAACCCATAGATAATCCGACTGACATCAAACTCACTGAGCCCGGTTCGACTAATGATCTCTTTGATCGAGTCTTTGCCATTGATCCGCGCAAATACCCGCCACTCATCGGGGGTTAAGTTGATGCTTTTGGCTTTTTCGTGTGGCTGATCGACGAAGCGCGGCAGCATATCGGTGTTGGCGATATGATCTTTGATGCGGCCCCACTCATCAACCCGGCGCACGCCTTCCATAATCAGGTTTTCGACGCCGAGCGGTACGAGCGACTGCACATCATCTTTATCGAGCTTCGTCCCGGCGTTGAAACAGAATTCACCATCCGGCCAGCCAAATAACCCATAGACGGTTTCTTCGATTTGCATTTGAATGTGGCGCTGGAGCTCATCGCGGGCGATATAGCCCTGTTCGATCAACAGCACACCTAGCGAGTGACCGCTGTTACCCTCTTGCAGCTGCACGGCGTGGGCTACTTGTTGGGGGGTGACTTTGCCAGTTCGCACCAGCATTTCGCCAAGGCGTTCGCTCCGTTGGGAGCGGGCTGCATAGAGCAGCTTGCCTTTATCGAAATACAGCATCGCCTCATCAGTTTGGCGATTGAGCTGCAAACTTCCCGTTTTGTAGCCGCGATCAATCAGATAGAGAAAATCGGCAAGTGCGAAATCGCGCAAGTTACCAACAAGAGCCATAGGAATGCCCTCACTCTGGATTCAAAGTGTTAGGATGTGAGTGCTGGCTTGATCTGCACCGCGATGGGTTGGGCTTCAACGACCTGACCATCGGCCTCTAACACACGGCTGAGGGCAGCAATCGCAACCTCAAGCATTGAGTCATCGGGTTCGCGGGTTGTCAATCGTTGCAACGCCAAGGCTGGATACATCAGCACACGCACTACGGGATGATTGGCACGTCCCGCAGTCAGGCGCATCATTTCGTAGGCCAGCGCCGCTATAAACGGGACAAGGATAATCCGACTGAGGAGCCTAATCCAAAATGGAAAGGTTCCTAGCAACGCGAAAATGGGAATGCTGAGAACTACCACCACCAGAAGTAATGTAGTGCCACAGCGTGGGTGGATTGTGGTGAAGCGTTGGACTTCGGTGATAGTGAGCGGCACACCCGCTTCGTAGGCCGAGACAGCTTTGTGTTCCGCGCCGTGATAGCCAAAGACGCGCCGGATATCAGCGAGCCGCCCAACAATCAACAGGTAGCTGATAAAGACCAGCAGACGTGTCACGCCTTCGATGACCTCGCGCCCAATTGGGCCAAGCCCTACGAGCTGGGCGACCCCGGAGGCGATCAGCAGGGGCAGAATAAAGAACAGCGCGATGCTCATGCCCACCGAGGTGGCGATCAGCAGGGTTGTTTCGCCTTTGGTCAGCTGTTTCTCTTCTTCATTTTCGGTTACGCTGGCGGAGAACATAAGCGCCCAGATCCCAATCACAAGCGCATCGCCGAGCAGCTGAATGCCCCGTAGCAGGGGAATGCGGCTCCAGAAGATCCGGCGGGCGGTGCTCAGCTCACGGTCACGAATGACAATTTGCCCATCAGGTGCACGAACGGCGACGCTGGCCCGGCGTAAACCGCGCATCATTACGCCTTCCATTACTGCTTGACCACCATAGGGAAATCGTTCAGCCATGTTGTTCACCGTGTTGAGGTTGGTTTCGTCCGTGTATCGTACCACTAGCAGTCGTTACTTGACAAGTCTTAAATATTTTCATCATTACCAGGAAATTCGCCACGAGCCTGCCGACGGGCTAGGGCCTTGGCTCCGGCTTTCACTCCCGCCAACAAGCTGGCGGCCTTGATTACTGGTGAGACAACGCCTTCGGCAACGTAGACTGCCGTTTGCCGAGCGGTGGTGGTGGTGGTCTTGGCGTTTTCGGTGATGCCCTTAACGTTATCGAGCAGGTCACTGACCTTGGGTGAGAGTTTTTCCTTGGCGACGTTGCGGAGCTCATTGACCATAACGACCAATGCCCCAATCAGAACAATCATCAATGTGACTGAAATGAGATGAAAGACTGCCAGAATAATAATCGCCAGATCACGGGCTTCATCTAACCACCCTTGCCAGATCAACAGAATTGGTAGACCGATTGCAACAAGCAAAAAGACTACAGCTCCACCGATCAGATACTTCTTCAAACGATCCTCCATCGTACCGACGCGGCCCGCGATCAGCGTAACCGTAAGGTACATTTAACTCTTTACAAAGGGATTAGATGGCGGCGATTATATCATACTCGTAAGCGTGAGGCAACGAGTAGAACAAACCAGGCCACCAGGGTTGTTTCGATTAACGGCACCCCTGCCGGGGCTGGCCCCGAACGGATGAGGTGAAGGCCGAATCCGTAGCTCAACAGGCACCCGACAAAGGCGGCGCCCCAAAAAATTGGCAGGTGGCGCCAGCGCTGGCCCCAGATCAGGTGGGCCATTGCGCCGTACACGGTCGCCAGCAGCAGCACCAGCAGTGCCGCAGGCTCGACGCCGGACACTATGGCTGCCCCAACGTAATCCGCCCGCCGCCAAGCACCCGGTCTCCGGCGTAAAAGACGGCGGCCTGGCCTGGGGAGATCGCCCGCTGTGGCGTTTCATACTGGACATGGATTGTGCCGTTTGGCAGCGGGGTGAGCGTGGCTGGCGGGGCGTTGCCATGGGCGCGAATCTGGACGCCACATGTGCGCGACGCCATTTCGCCGTACACGAGCTTAACATCTTCAACAATAAAATCATGGCGCTCGAGCTCGACGGCCTCGCCAACGATGAGCAAGTTACGGGCCGTGTCGATTTCGATCACAAACATTGGCTTGCCGACCGTAAAGCCCAGGCCTTTGCGCTGGCCGATGGTGTACTGTGGCAACCCTTTGTGCTCGCCGAGCACATCGCCCCGTCGATTGACAATCGGGCCGGAGCGCATCATCTCAGGCCGCTCTTCGGTCAGGAAGCGCCGATAGTCGTTGTCTGGAATAAAGCAGATATCCATGCTCTCCGGCTTTTCGGCGGTGGCCAGGCCGCGCTCACGCGCCATCTGGCGCACCTCGGGCTTGGTGTATGCGCCAAGGGGAAACTGCAGCCGGGCCAGCTCTTTCTGCCCCAGCATATACAGAACGTACGACTGATCTTTATTGATATCGACGCCGCGCTGGAGGTGATAGGGCTGATCGCCGCCCCCGGTGATATGCACAAAATGCCCGGTCGCAAGCGCGTCAAACCCCAACAGCTCGGCCCGCTCCATCAGGAAGCGGAATTTTAGGTCGCGGTTGCACGCCAGACACGGGTTCGGGGTGGCGCCGGCCGAATACTCCCGCAGAAAGTAGTTAATCACATTGGCGCGAAATTCTTTTTGGTAGTTGAACACATAGTAGGGAATATCGTACTGCGCACACACCCGGCGTGCCCCGGCGGTCATCTCAACCGAGCAGCACTGGCTCTCCATCAGGCCATTGTCATCGCCTTCCCACAGGTGCATCGTTACGCCAGTGACCTCGTGGCCCTGTTCTTTCAGCAGCACTGCGGTAAGTGAGCTATCGACGCCGCCGCTCATGGCGACCATTATCTTTGCCATACATTTGACCTTTAGTTGTACTTTGACAATGTTAGATTAGGCCCATGGACACCATGTATGGCGTTCGCACCGACCTGCGCGATGACCGGGAAACCCAAAAAGCGCACGTATTCGCGGGAGGGACGCCATATATGGCG
>DAOTUS010000559.1:0-10107 GCA_034437415.1 Herpetosiphonaceae bacterium | reverse complement strand
GCCATATATGGCGTCCCTCCCGCGAATACGTGCGCTTTTTGGGTTTCCCGGTCATCGCGCAGGTCGGTGCGAACGCCATACATGGTGTCCATGGGCCTAATCTAACATTGTCAAAGTATTAGCGGCAGCCCGATCAGCGTCCATACAGCCGCCGATAGGCCCCATAGTTTGCGTAGACCACCTCGACATAGTGGCTGGTCTCGGGGTAGTCGATCGTTTGGAGAAACACATCGGGGTCGGCGACGGTGGTTCCACCGGCCCAGCGCTCGGCGTTGCCCGGCCCGCCGTTGTAGCCCGCCAGGGCCGCCTGAACGCTGCCGTTCATCCGCTCGATTTGCGCCCCGATATAGAAGGCCCCAAAGCGAATCGACACCACCGGGTGGTACAGATCATCGGGGGAGAAGCCGTCGACGCCCAGATTTTGGGCGATTCCGGCCCCGGTTTCCGGCATCACCTGGGCCAGCCCACGGGCGCCAACCCACGAGGTGGCATCGGGGTTGAAGATACTTTCCTGGCGCATCAAGGCGTACAGAACCCGCGGATCGATCGCAAACGCCTGCGACTCGGTCAGAACCGCCGTGGCATAGGGGGTTGGATAGAGGAGCTGGCGGATGGCCACCGGCGGCTCGCCAGCCTCGACCGGCGCACGATTCACCAGCCGCTGGGCGGTTAAAACCGCCGCGTAGGGTGAGTTGGCGCGCAAGGCCGCCAGGGCCACGGCATACAGGGCATACGGATTATCCCCGGCCGCATCACGGGCCGCAATCCACTCCGCCAGCGACTCGGAGCGCAAATTCACCAGGTGCAGCTCCAGCGCCCTATCGCGATAGGGCGCCACATCAAGCGGATTGGTTGGCGTATCGGTCGCCCAGCTGGCGATCCAGGCGCTGCCAGCCGTCTCGGCCTCGGCGGTGATCGGGGCGCCAATCGTCAGGCTGCCGCCGTCGTTGAGCTGGAGCATGTCGGCGGCGCGGGCGGCGTAGTAGCTGTTTGGGGCGGCATCGTAGGCGGCCTGGAGCAAGCGCCGACCTTCATCCTGATTGCCCAGATTGATCTCGCTGCGGGCGGCCCAGTAGTAGCCCTCGGCGCGCGGCGGCCCGATGTTGGCATCGCCAAGCTTGCGCCAGGCCGCCCGCGCCTGCTCGATCTGGCCGATCTGCCAGGCATAGCTAGCCGCTTCGTGGAGGGCGGTCTGGCCGGCTTCGCTCCACGGATAGCGCTCGCCCAGGACCAGCTGCGCATTCGCCGTGGCGGTCTGGTCGCCGCTCCACGAGGTCATCTCAACCACGCGGCGCAGCGCCTCAGACGCCAGCGGATCGTCGGGATAGCTATCGGCGAAGGCGCGGTAGGCGGCTAAGGCCCCCTCGCGATCGCCGCTCTGGCCCCGCGTCTGGATGGCATCGAGGCGCGCCTGGCGGCCAGCCAGGGTGTCGGGCTGCTCGTCGGCCAGCGCCTGAAGCTCCGCCTGGGCGGTGCCGAAATCGCTGGTCTCACGGCGGGCCAGGGCGCGCAGCCGCCGGGCGTTGTCGCGCTCGGCCTGAGACAGGTCAGCGGCCAGCGCGGCATCAAAGAGTGCAATCGCAGCACTGTAGCGCTGGTGGGTGAAGGCGATCGTGGCGGCGCGGTAGGGGGCGGTGCCCTCGCCAAGGCTGGCCAGATCGTCAATTGCCTGGAGGGCTTCGGGAGCGCCGCCCCACTGCTCCACAATTTCGCGCAGCCAGCGCCGCGCATCGTCAGGGCGGCCGAGCGCCCGCGCCCGATTGGCCGCATCCAGCAGGGTGGCTGGGCGATAGGCGGGCGAGCGGACAAAATCCAGCAGGCTGGCCACATTCGCCAGCGCCTGATCAGCCTGACCGGCCGCGTCGCGAATCCCAATCGCGGCCTCGTAGGCGGTCACCCGCTCCGGGGCCGCAATCGGCTGACTGGCCCCCGCCTCGTAGGCCTGGGCGGCCTCCTGGGGGCGATCGAGCACCCGCAGCTGGGCGGCCCGGCGAATCGCGGCATAGCCAGCCAGCACGCCAGCGATCGCCTCGTAGCGGCTGTAGGCGTCGATGGCGCCTGCGTGATCGCCCAGCGTCTCAGCGACCCGCGCCAGCAGGAACAGCGAGCGGGCGTGGAGGTGATCGTTGCCGTTTTCAGCAATAAAGGCCGTCAGCAGCGAGCGTGCCGCCGCCCAGTCGGCCCGCAGATAGGCGCTGTAGGCCAGCCCAAAGCGGGCGACCCGCGCCTCCGGCGACTGCGGATACTCGGTCACAACCCGCTGATAGTCGCTGGCGGCCCGATCCACCTCGCCCAGATTTTGCAGCTGATCGGCCTCGCTGAGCAGCTCGGCGGGCGAGAGCGGCGGCGCGGTTGGCTGGACGGTTGGCGGGGATATGGCCAGCGGGGTCGGGCCGCCGCAGGCGTTGAGGACGAATACTAGAATGAGGAGTATCCATGCAGTTTTTTTCATCTTCATCTCGTGGACCAAAGGCCCAGACATATAATAATCAGCCAGGGCGTGACCAGATTTGAGTCTGGTCACGCCCTGGCATTGTAGCATGGGTATGGGATCGAAAAATGAAAATTAGGTAAAATCAGCTGTGTCCCAGCACCCGATGGGGCTGATATGGCTCCTCCAGGAAGGCGCATTCCTCGGCGCTGAGCTTGATCCGCTGGGCCTTGATCGCCTCGTCCAGCTGCGGCATTTTGCTAGCGCCAATAATTGGTGCGGTCACCCCCGGCTGATGCAGCAGCCAGGCCAGCGCAATCTGGGCCGGCGTGGACTCGCGGCGCTCGGCCAGCTCAACCACGCGGTCGACAACGGTGAAATCGCTCTCCTGATAGTACAGGGCGTGCGAGAAATCATCGGTCTTGGCCCGCAAGGTGTCGCCCTTATCCGCCCGGCGCCGATTGCCGGCCAGAAACCCGCGCGCCAGCGGGCTCCACGGGATCACACCAATGCCCTCGGCCTGGCACAGCGGCAGCATCTCGCGCTCTTCCTCGCGGTAGACCAGATTGTAGTGGTTCTGCATCGCGACGAAGCGGGTCCAGCCATTGCGCTCGGAGGTTGCCAGCGCCTGGGCAAACTGCCAGGCGTACATGCTCGAGGCGCCGATATAGCGGGCCTTGCCGGACTTGACCACATCGTGGAGCGCCTCGAGCGTCTCCTCAATCGGCGTGCGCGGATCGTAGCGATGGATCTGGTAGAGGTCGACGTAGTCGGTGCCCAGACGACGCAGCGAGTCGTCGATGGCGTGGAGGATGTGTTTGCGCGAGAGGCCGCCCTGGTTGGGCTTTGGCGCCAGCGGAAAGAACACCTTGGTGGCGATCACCACCTCGTCCCGGCGGGCAAAATCCCGCAGCGCCCGCCCGAGCACCTCTTCACTGGCGCCGAGCGAGTACATGTCGGCCGTATCGAAGAAATTAATCCCCTCGTCGAGGGCCTGTTTGATGAACGGGCGGCTTTCGTCCTCGTTCAGCACCCACGGTCGCCAGTCGGGCGTGCCGTAGGTCATCGTGCCCAGACAGATCCGCGAAACCTGCAGTCCGGTTCGCCCAAGATTCACATAATCCACCGGCTACTCCTTTCTGATATCAGCAGAGTAATCATACTACGGCTTGGGCGCGCCACGAAGCCGTTATAATTCGACCCATCCACCTCGCGAGCCGCGAGTATGGGTAGAAACGTAGTTCAGGAAGGAACGAGTATGCGTCGCAGTCGAGTACGCTCGCCATTTGGCATTCAGGCCCCGCAGATCCCAGCGCAGCTGACGCTGGCCAACCCCGCCACCGCGCTCAGCGACGCTCAGCAGTTTAGCCAGCTCCAGCTGACGGATTGTGATTTTAGCGGGCAGCGAGCCAGCAACGTGCTGTTCGAGCAAAGCCATCTGGTGCGGGTGCTATTCAGCCAGAGTGTGCTGGCGCTGGGCCAGTTTGTCGATCTCCGCTGCGAGGTCTGCGATCTGGCCGGGGCCACCTGGGAGAAAGCGCACATTTCGCAGGTCGCCCTGCTCGGCTGCCGCACAACCGGCCTCAAGCTGATGCAGGCCACGCTTGAAGATGTGGTCTTTCAGCAGTGCAGCGGCGACCTCGGCCAGTTTTGGGAGACGAACTTCAGCCAGGTGGCCTTTGATCGCTGCACGCTGCGCGAGGCCTCGTTTGCCGGCGCCAATCTTGCCGGGGTGATCTTTCGGGGCTGCGACCTGACCCAGGTCGATCTGCGCGGCGCCGGGCTGAAGGGAACCGACTTCCGTGGCTCGATTCTCGACGGCATGCAGGTTGGGATCAAGGAGCTGCAGGGTGCCATTTTCGAGCCAGCCCAGCTGATCCACCTGACCAGCCTGCTGGACATCACGGTTAAGGCGCTGGAAGAGCCAGCCTGAGCGGCCCGAAGCCGAGCTACCTGGCCAGGCTGGTCATCTTGGCGACGCCATCCTGGAGCGAGCTGGCGGTAAACGTAGTCCCCAGCTCGATATTCAGCGCCACCATCGTCTGGGCGACCGCCGCCGAGATCCCGGTGATCATCACCTGGCTGCCCAGGAGCTGCACGGACTGAATCAGGTGCTGCAGCTCCTGGGCGATGCTCGTGTCAACCATCGCCAGGCCCGAGATATCTAGGATAATCCCAACTGGCCGCTGCCGATGGACCGCCTCTAGAACCCGCTGCCGAATCAGGTTGGCGCGCTCGTTATCGATATGGCCAATCAAGGGAATAATCAACACCTGGCCAAGCATGAGCAGCGGCGTCTCCAGCTCCTTGATCGTGCCGACCATCTGCTGCTGCTGCCGATAGAGCGTTTCGAGCTGGTCTTTTTGGCTAATCAGCGCCTGCTCACGGCTGACCAGCATCTGTTCGGCCTGCTGGGAATGGCTGGTCTGATCGCGGGCGGTGCGCAGCGATCCCTCCAGCGTCCGAATCAGCAGCCAGATCAGCCCGCTGACTGTCAGCAGAATAACAATACTGACATCGAACCACTGCGTAGAGGTTGCCACATTGGACAGCACCACGAAGGCAACCACGGTTAATGCGCTAAAAGCGATCACCGCATGAGAACCGATCACCAGACCAACCACCAGGATCGGAATTAAATACGAGCTACCCAGGGGAGTATTGAGCAGCTTATCTGCATCGACAGACAGGGAAATGGCCACAAACACGCTCAGGCTCAGGATAACTGCGCCCGTGCGGATAAAGCCATTGTGAGCCAAGACAAACGTAGCCAGCGAGATCACTAGAACTGCAACGACCAGACCTAGCAACAGGCCATCGAACGGGTCGCCACCGATAATGAGCGGCAGATCGAGCGCACACATAACCGCCAGCAGCGCCGCCGTACCTTTGAGCAGCTGACCACGCACCTGCCGATCAGGGTCGGAGCCTGGAATACTAAACAGGCGACTTCTCATGAGTTACTCCAGTCAATACGATTCCAGCACGCTCTCACTGCCCAGGCTGACGCAGGGCTGCATCGACCTGCAGCGCAGCGGACGTTGCATCGACGCGCACAATATCAACAATAATTGAGGGGTTCGATTGAATCCGTTTTTCGATCTCGTTCGTGATCAGCTCGCTGATAGCGCGTTCAACCAGATTGCCAGGCACCTGGATCCGACCGTTCTCGCCGACGCCCGCCTGCTCGGTAATTACGACGATCTGGTTATTTTCCGCGATAATCTGGGACTTGGTCTGAATATCCTGGATGCCGATCACGGGGAAGTCGATCCCAATGGTGAGAGTCAGCGCGGCCCCACCCTGAGGATGGCGCCCAAGCTCGATGATGGGATTGCGAAACTGCGTGTTCGTCGCCAGCGCGCGCTCCAGATAGCCTCTGCTCAGCAGAATGCTCAGATCGGGCTGATTGGCCGGGGCCGGGGAAGGGCGGCGGGCCTCGTTCGTGCCCCCGAACAGGGCAAATCCGAGCAACAGCACCAGGGGAACCCCCAGCAGGCCAACCACAATCCCGGCGATGAAAGGCCAGCGCTTGCGCCGGGGGGATCGCACGCTTGGCGACTGGGGGGACTTGGGCGGTAAAGGTCCAGTATCCGCCGCAGACTTAGCCATCTTAACTCCACACTGTGGACAATGAATTGCTCCATTGCGCACGCTGACACCACAGGCTGGACACTTAGCTTCGAGCGACATAGGTTGCGACAATAATAGCAGCAAATACCAGTCGATAGATCACGAACGGCAGGAAGGAGCGGGTGCGGACGTAGCGTAGCAAAAAGCCGATCGCCAGGGCGCCGACGATGGTTGAGAGCGCAATGCCCAGCCAGAACGGCGCGGTCATCTGGGCGAGTTCGAGATGCCGCAGCTTGAACACCCCGGCGCCGGCGGTAATCGGCACCGCCATCAGAAAGGAGAAGCGGGCGGCGGCCTCGCGTTTCAGCTTCAGGACCCGGCCCATCGTCATGGTGCTGCCGGAGCGCGAGACGCCGGGGATCAGCGCCAGCGACTGCGAGAGGCCGATGAGCAGGGCCACCTTCCAGTCAATGTCGCTGATCTCGCGCTCGTGCGGGGCGAAGCGGTCGGCGATATACAGCACCACGCCCATCACCGCCAGGGCCACCGCAATAATCAGGTACTGGCGCTGAAACAGCTCCTCGGCGTAGGTGTCGAGCAGAAAGCCAATTGCCGCCCCAGGAACCGAGGCCAGCACCAGCAGCCAGAACCGGCCGCCCTGCTCGGTGCGCGGCTGATGGGCGTGCAGCACCAGCGTCAGCCAGTCGCGCCAGAAAAACCCCAGCAGCGCGACCAGCGTCCCCATATGCAGGGCCACGTCGAAGGTCTGGGTCTCAAAAAACGGGTCGCTCCAGTTGAAAAGCCAGGGCGTGATAATCAGGTGGGCCGACGACGAGATCGGCAGCGGCTCGCCAATCCCCTGGACGATGCCCTTGGCGGCGGCAATCTGGGCCGGGCCGCGCAGCCCAAAGGCGGTTATGGCCACCAGAATGGCCAAAATCAGCAGCGGAATATACAGCAGCCAGGGGCTTTCGCGCCAGGAGGGGCTCTGCAGGCGAGCGGCGTCAGCTGAAGGTGTCGATGGCATAAAAATCCTTAGTCAGTGAGTGAAATTGGCCAATCCAAGCGGGTTCACAACCGCACCATCGGCGAAGTCGGCCGCAGCTCATGGCCTGGGGTATTATAGTCGGCGGCTTGGAATGCTGCAACGCGTTTGGGTGAACGGCGGGTTAGATCATTCCCTTGGATTGACCGCCGACGCCACAAAAAAAGCCAGGCTTTCTCGGGTTGAGAAAGCCTGGCTTTGGATTAGCGCAGAGGAGCAAGCTGGCTGATTAGAACCAGAGCTTGATGATGGTTGGAACCATCAGCAGCGCCACGATGTTGATGATTTTGATCATCGGGTTGATCGCCGGGCCAGCGGTATCTTTGTAGGGATCGCCGACGGTGTCGCCGGTCACAGCGGCCTTGTGGGCCTCTGAGCCTTTGCCGCCGTAGAAGCCTAGCTCGATATACTTTTTAGCGTTGTCCCAGGCGGCGCCGCCGGTGGTCATCGAGAGCGCCACAAACACGCCGGTGATGATGGTGCCAACCAGCAGACCGCCGAGCGCCTGCGGGCCAAGCACCAGACCAACAATAATTGGCGCAACGACCGGCAGCAGAGCGGGGAGAATCATCTCGCGCTGCGCGGCCTGGGTCACGATCCGCACACAGGCGGCGTAGTCGGGGCGCTGCTCGCCGGTCATAATGCCGGGGAACGCCTTGAACTGGCGCCGAACTTCCTGAACCACGGCCGCGCCGGCCTTGCCGACCGCCTCCATCGCCTGGGCGGCGAACAGATAGGGCAGTGCGCCGCCGATCAGCAGACCAACCAAAACCGTCGCATTGCTCAGGTCGAACGACAGCTGCTCCAGCTTAACCCCCTTGGCCAGGAACTCTTCCTTGAAAGTAGCAAACAGCACCAGCGCGGCCAGCACGGCGGAGCCGATGGCGTAGCCTTTGGTGACCGCTTTGGTGGTGTTGCCGACCGCATCGAGCGGATCGGTGACATCGCGCACTTCCGAGGGCAGGTGGGCCATCTCGGCGATGCCGCCGGCGTTATCGGTGATCGGGCCGTAGGCGTCGATCGCCACCACAATGCCGGTCATCGAGAGCATACCCATTGCGGCAACACCCACGCCGTACAGGCCGCCAAGCTCATACGAGCCGAGGATTGCCAGCACCAGCACCAGGATTGGCGCAAAGGTGGCCTTCATCGACACGCCCAGCCCGGCGATGATGTTGGTGCCGTGGCCGGTCTGCGAGGCGTCGGCAATATGTTTGACCGGGCCCCAGTTAGTGCCGGTGTAGTATTCGGTGATCGCCACCAGGGCAATCGTGACCAGAATACCCAGCAGCGCACACACGAACAGACCATTCACATCGACGCCGGGAATATTGCTCATCAGGGACATTGTGACCGGATAGAAGGCGATAATTGAAAGAATGGCCGCCACCAGCAAGCCCTGATACAGCGCACCCATGATTGGGCCTGAGCCGATCGTGTTGTAGAATTTCTCCATCGCTGAGCCGGCCCGCGGCAGGCGCACCGCAAAGATGCCCACAATCGAGGCGATAATCGAGACCGCGCCAAGCGCCAGCGGGTAGACCACCGCATTCGCGTTTTCTTTGAACAGCAGAGCGCCCAGCAGCATCACCGCGCTCGAGGTTACCGCGTAGGTCTCGAACAGGTCGGCGGCCATACCGGCGCAGTCGCCGACGTTATCGCCAACGTTATCGGCGATAACGCCAGGGTTACGCGGGTCATCTTCGGGGATACCGGCTTCAATTTTGCCCACCATATCGGTGCCAACATCAGCGCCCTTGGTGAAAATTCCGCCGCCCAGCCGGGCAAACACCGAGATCAGCGACGAGCCGAAGCTCAGGCCAACCAGAGCGATCACGGCCTCTTTGATGTCCAGGCCGATAATTTCTTTCAGGACCAGATAAAAGCCGCTGACTGACAGCAGCGCCAGGCCAACCACAAACATGCCGGTGATGGCGCCGCCCTGAAAGGCGACCCGCAGGGCTTTGGCCAGACCGCCACGCGCTGCTTCGGTGGTGCGAATATTAGCCCGCACCGACACATTCATGCCGATATAGCCAGCAATCGCCGAGGCAAACGCACCAATCAGGAAGCCAACCGCGCTATATCCATCGGTCAGAAAATACAGCGCGACGACCAGCGGAACGGCGACAATCGCCACCACGCGGTACTGGCTGTTCAGGTACGCCGATGCGCCTTCCTGGATTGCCTTAGCGATCGAGCGCATCTCATCGTTGCCATCGGGCAGCGCCAGAATTCGCTGGGTCGTAATCACACCATAGACGATCGCGATCAGTGAAGCACCAAGTGCTACATATAACCAGGTCAAGATTAAGTCCTCCGTACCGCAATTTCAGGTCATAAAAATACCCTAGCGTCGCAGGGAAAACTACTGACACGCCAGTCGCATTCGCTACGTTGCAGGGAAGGGAAAATACCCGCTTTTCGGAATGGCCTATTCTAGCATAGCCATAGGTACTTGTAAAATAAGGAACAAAGTTCTGGGAGCCAATCGGTTAATGCAGAAGCATGTCACGCCATTGAGGCGCTGAGATCTATCGATCCGTTCGTTATACATTATACTATCAACATAATTAAAATATCATTGAGGATGCCTGACAATGGGAAAACTAACAGTTCGTGAGGTACGAAAACACCTCGAAACTAAATCACATGCTGATCTGATCAACGATATCGTCATGTTCTTTTCGACCTTCGATGGTGTGAAAGAATACTATTCAGTGCATATGGGACTGGGCTATAACCAGGATCTGCTCGATAAATATAAGAAAATTATTCGCAATGAGTTTTTTCCTGCACGTGGATTTGGAACCGCACGATTATCTATCGCTCGAAAAGCGATCAACGACTACAAAAAAGTGTCCAATAATCTTGCTGGATTAGTTGATTTAATGCTCTTCTATGTTGAAATGGGAGTGCAGTATACGAAGTCATATGGAGATATCAATACCTTCGCCAAAACGCTGATACGGGAGACTACTCCTTTTGGGTTACTCGAATCCTGTCTACTTTGGAACATTGGTCAATTTGTGCGGACTGATACGGGAGACTACTCCTT
>DAOTUS010000558.1:0-5249 GCA_034437415.1 Herpetosiphonaceae bacterium | reverse complement strand
GCCATATATGGCGTCCCTCCCGCGAATACGTGCGCTTTTTGGGTTTCCCGGTCATCGCGCAGGTCGGTGCGAACGCCATACATGGTGTCCATGGGCCTAATCTAACATTGTCAAATTATATTCCTTTTCCTGCCTGTTGAACGAGTAGAACTCAAGTTCGGATCCAAAAAAATCTGTTCAAGCTCTAGTTTAAAGTCGGGGTCAGTTTCAGCTTTATCGAGAATAGACTTGACAAGCTTATTTAATTTAGATTTTATCGATTTGAGAGATGTATTATCGTCCAGCATGTTGCATAAACTCCTTAGTAATACCATTCAGCCATAGGAATGATGCATTGTGACCCCTCACCCCCAACCCCTCTCCGGGGTGCCCTCTGGGCCACGGGCGAGGGGAGCCACCATTGGTGTCGTATGGAAGCGCGATTATGCGTCATATTCAATGCTGAATGGTATCATCATAAAGGCAATAGGTATATTCCTTTTTGAAATTAAGTGCAAAAAATTAGTTTGATTGTGCTTCACAATAAATACCAGCAAGCAGCATCCGGGTGCAATATTCACCCAAGCCAGCAACTCCAACTATCTCATACCTTCCCCTCGCCCGCGCACAGGGAGAGGGGTCGCTGCCGCAGCAGTGGGGGTGAGGGCCATCAACCGCCTTCCCTCAACATCCGCCTATGAATCCACCCAAACCTGCGATAAAATAGCCTACCAGAGCCAAGCCAACACCCAATCATCACGCTGCCAGCGCCAGTCCGCCTCACCAATCGCATTGGAACGCCCTAAAACCCACGAGCTGCTAGCTGCCAGCTGCTAGCTACCAATCCTCAAAAGACCCACTAGCTGCCAGCTGCTAGCTACCAGCAGCTAGCTACCAAGGAGCCCAACCATGCAAAAACGCAAGGCCGCCGCCAACGTCTTCATGGAGCAGAACGTCATCCAGGAGGCCGATGCATATCTGGCGGACGACGCGCCGCCTGAGGCGCCGTACCTGAACATGCCCGCGCCGCCGCCCGCCCCAATCGCCCAGATGCAGGCGGCCGGCGGAATGCCCGCCCCGCAGGCGCCCCGACCGATCGAGCGGGCCAAAAAGGCCGCCCCGCTGGCACTGCTGAAGACCTCGGAGGAGCTGCAGCTGGAGAAGGAGCCGCTGCCCGTGCGCGAGACCGGCCTGCTGTTCTGGCGGCGGGTGATTGTGCCGCCCAACGCCTACGTCGTCCACACCCGCATCGGCAAGCCCGAGCCAGTTACGCTGGGCCTGGGGATGTCGTTTCGCTACGTCCCCAACACCGACGCCTACCTGGTGGTCCCGGCGGCGATGCAGACGATTGGAATTGTGGCCAACTGTATCAGCAAAGAAAAACAGGGCATCAACATCCTCGCCTACGTCCAGTGGCAGATCCATGACTTTGCCGTGGCCTACCGCAAGCTGGATTTCTCCGACGCCCGCGATCCGCTGGGGATCGTCAACGCCCAGCTCCGCGAGCAGGCCGAGGCGGCGATCAAGGATAAAATCGCCACGATGAGCGTCGAGGAGGTCCTGACCGACAAAGAGCCGATTATCGAGGAGCTGACCGCCCGGCTGAAGTCGGTCTCCGAGGGGCTGAACCAGCGCGAGCAGACCGTCGATGAGGGCCTGGGGATCAAAATTGTCACCGTGCAGATCAAAGAGGCGATTGTGAGCTCGCAGCGGCTGTGGCAGGATCTGCAGTCGCCGTTTCGCTACGAGCAGGAGCAGATCGCCCGGATCAGCTATCTGGCGATGCAGGAGCGGATTCGCCAGAAGGAGCTGGAGACCCGCCAGGTCGCCGAGACCAGCGAGGCCGAGACCCTGGCCGTGATCGAGCGGATCAAGCAGACCAAGCAGACCGAGGCCCTGGAGGTGCGCTTGGGCGAGGAGGCGCTGCGCTTTACCAAGGAGCAGGAGACCGAGCGCCAGCGGCTGCAGCTCCAGGAGCAGACCACCCTGCTCCTGCGCGAGTCCGAGCAGCGCCTGCGCGATCAGGCCGCCCGCGTGGCCCAGGAGACCCGCCTGGAGACGCTGCGCCGCGAGCAGGCCGAGGCGCTGGAGCGCACCCGCCTGGACGCCGAGGCCAGCGCCCGCCAGAAAACCCTCCAGGTCGAGCAGGCCCTGCAGATTCTGGCCGAGGAGACCCGGCTGGCCGAGATTACCCTCCAGGCCGACCAGCAGGCGCTGGCCCGCGAGACCGCCCGCAAGGAGCAGGAGTCGGCCTTCAATCTCCAGGTTCAGGCCCAGGACGAGGCGCTGGCCCAGCGGATCCTGGCCGCCGTGCTGGAGCGCGCCCGCCGCGAGAGCCTGAGCCAGCTGGAGCTGGAGGAGGCCGCCGGTCGCGTGCGGCTGGCCCAGGCCGAGCAGGAGGTCGGCATCACCCGGCTGCAGCAGGAGGTGCGCAACCTGATCAACGAGCGCGATCTCTCGCAGCGTCTGATCGAGGTGCTGCCGACCTTAGCCGCCCACATGCCCGCGATTCACGAGCTCAAGGTGCTCCAGACCGGCCCCGATGGCGATGCGTTTGGCGGGCTGGCCCGGTTCCTGAGCACGATGCTGGCCCTGGGCGATACCCTCGGCCTGCGCCGACCTGCCGACTCCACCCCGATCGAGGATTAATCGATACGCTGAAAGGAACACCATGAACCTGTTCACCCTGCGCAAACTGCTGATCGTTGGCGCGCTCGGTTTTGGCATGCTCGCCTTTGGCGCCCCGGCGCGAGCCTCGGAGCCGGTCCACTGGGGTTACGAGGGTGAAGTCGGCCCTGAGAAGTGGGGCGAGCTCAGCCCGGACTACGCGCTGTGTTCGGCTGGCGCCGAGCAGTCGCCGGTTGATATCCCAGCCAGCGCCCCGCTCAACCCAAGTTTAGCCTACGCCTACCAGCCCAGCGCCCTGAACATCCTCAACAACGGCCACACAGTTCAGGTCAACTACGATCCTGGCAGCACCTTGCAGCTGGAGAACAGCGCCTATGATCTGGTTCAGTTTCATTTTCACGCCCACAGCGAGCACACCAGCAGCGGCCAGGCCGCGCCGCTGGAGCTGCATCTGGTCCACCGCAACGCCGAGGGCAAGCTGGCGGTCGTCGGCGTCTGGCTGGAGGCGGGCGCGGAGAATGCCGCCTTCAGCTCGGTGCTGAACAATCTGCCCGCCACCGAAAGCGCGGTCGCAACTATTGCCGGAGAAACGGTTGATGCCGAGGCGCTGCTCCCCGCCGAGCGCGCCTACTATCGCTACAACGGCTCGCTGACCACCCCGCCGTGTACCGAAGGGGTCAAGTGGGTTATGTTGGGCGAATCGGTGGAGCTGGCGCCGGATCAGATCGCGGCCTTCACCAACATCTTCGCCAACGATTTCCGCCCGGCCCAGCCGCTGCAGTCCCGCACATTCCTGGCCGCCGGGGAGACTGCGCCCGCCAGCGGTGGCCTGCCCAGCGCCGGCCGCAGCTCAGCAGATCCGGCTTTTCTGACTGTCGGAATAAGCGTGGTTTTGCTGCTGAGTGGCCTGTGGCTCCGCCGCCGTCTTGCTCGCAGCTAGGTCGAGAAGTAGATTTTTAGCGCATTGGGAAGGTTTAATCCCTAATCCCAATACCGTTCAAATACGAAAATCCGTGGGCATTCTCCCCTCTCCCACGGTTAGGGAGAGGGGTGGACGCGGAGCGGACGGGGAGAGGGCGAAAATGCCGCCTTTCCGGCGTACTTAAGCGATATTGCGCCTAATCTCTACGCGAAAGCGCACAAGGAGCGATATCCATATGGTTGAGAACGAAATCATCGTCTATGGGACGACGTGGTGCCCCGACTGCAAGCGGGCCAAACAGTTTTTTGGCGAGCAGCGGGTGGCCTACACCTGGGTTGACATCGAGCACGATACGCGGGCGATGGATTATGTCGAGCAGATCAACGCGGGCAAGCGGATTATCCCCACGATTGTGTTTCCCGACGGGTCGCTGCTGATCGAGCCATCGAACGCCGAGCTGGCGGTGAAGCTCGGCATCACCACCACCGCCGAGCGCGATTTCTACGATGTGATTATCATTGGCGGCGGGCCGACCGGCCTGACCACCGCGCTGTATCTTGGCCGCGAGGGCGTCGAGACCCTGGTGATCGAGCGGGCCGGGCTGGGCGGCCAGGCCGGCATCACCGAGCGGCTGGATAACTTTCCGGGGTTTGACGAGGGCATCGGCGGAGCCGAGTTCGCCCGGCGGCTGACCAACCAGGCCCGCCGCTTCGGGGCCGAGCTGCTGGCCGCCACCGATGTGGCCACGCTGGAAAAAGCGGGCCGCTATCTCAATATCACCACCTCGGCCGGGCATCGCTACGGGGCCAAAGCCGTGCTGCTGGCCAGCGGATCGCACTACCGCAAGCTGGATATCCCCGGCGAAGACGCGCTGATCGGCATCAATGTGCACTACTGCGCCACCTGCGACGGTGCGTTCTACAAAGGCAAAGAGGTGCTGGTGGTTGGCGGCGGCAACAGCGGCTTCGAGGAGGCTCTGTTTCTGACCAAGTTCGCCACCAAAGTCACCATCGTGGCCGTCGGCGCGGTGCGGGCCAGCAAAATTCTCCAGCAGAAAGTCGCCGAGCGCCCGGATATTGCGGTGTTCGTCAACCACTCCGTCAAGGAGCTGCAGGGCAACGGCAGGCTCCAGGCCGTGATCGTCGAAGACCTCAGCACGGGCGAGTTGAAGGAGTGGCATCCGGCCGGGATCTTTGTGTTCATTGGGATGTCGCCCAACAGCGATCTGGTGCGCGCGCAGGTGGAGATCGACCGCCAGGGCTTTATCGTGACCACCCCAACCCTGCAGACCACCCTGCCGGGCGTGTTTGCCGCCGGCGATGTGCGGGCCGGCAGCACCAAGCAGGCCGCCTCAGCCGCCGGCGAGGGCGCCACGGCCGCCCTGATGATTCGCGAATACCTCAAGACGGTGTAGGGGGTAGCAGCTCGTGACAAGTGCCCCGCGTGCGGATGGTATTGCCACTAAGCCCACGAGCTGCTAGCGTCCCGTGTTGATCGGATGGCTCCGTTGGCTGAGCCTGTCGAAGCCCAGGGTTTTGGCTTCGACAGGCTCAGCCAACGATTATCACTTCAGCCCTGACAGGGTTCTCGCTGCTACCTGCTAGTGCCTGCCCGCCTGTATAATCAACCATCACCCTTCTTGAACTGAGAGAGACCTTATGGCGGATCATCAATTTTCTGACGCTGGCCACCTCCACGATCTGTACGCCATCCACCAGCG
>DAOTUS010000557.1:0-2757 GCA_034437415.1 Herpetosiphonaceae bacterium | reverse complement strand
GCTCACGGCATCCAGCCTGCTCGCGCTGGGATGTCTGCTGCGACTGCTCACCCCTGGCAAAAAAGCCCCCTAAAATGTACGGAGACCCGCCGTACATTTTAGGGGGCTTTTTTGCCAGGGGTGAGCAGTCGCAGCAGACATCCCAGCGCGAGCAGGCTGGATGCCGTGAGCAGATACAGGCCGCTGCCGACGTGGTAGTTGCGGTAGGGATACGGGAAGGTGGATTGGCGGAAGACGGCCCACACGCAGACGGTGCTGAGGCCGATCAGGCTGGCGAGCGCTACGACGAGCAGAATTCGGCTCGGCCAGCGGCTGGCCCAGGGCTGTCGGGTACCCGCGTGCGGGTGACGCTGGTAGCGCAGCCAGACGATCGCCAGAAGGATGGTCAATCCGAGGAGGAAGGGCGCCGATTGAAAGCCTGCTCCGGGCATTGACTGCCAGGATTGTGACACGGTTGGTCTGGTGCCAGGTGGCGCATCTAACGCCATTGATACCGTCGACAATCCCTGCTTGCGCCACCACGGCAGCAACACGCTGAAGGCCATCCCGACCGCAGCCGCCAGCCCAAGGCGGCTGAGCACTGGCGAATAGGCCACCTGCTCGACCGCCGGAACCCGATAGTCTGGCTGCATGGCGTGCTCCTTCGTGCGGGTACCCGCGTGCGGGTGTCGTGCTTCTTCGTGGATCAAAAACGGCACTGCCCCTAACCCCTAACCCCTAGCGCAAAATATAGTAGGTGGCCCGCTTCTGGCCGATCTTGAGGATCAGGCCGCGCTCGACGAGGTCGGCGAGGTCACGGCGAATGGTCTCGGGCGAGATCTCGGGCGACTGCTCCTGGAGGTCGCGGTTGGTGATCCGGCGGTTGTCGCTCAGGAACACCAGCGCCCCGATCTGGCGCTCGTTCAGCCCCTGGGCCTCCCAGGCGCTGGTATCGACGCTGGCATCGGCGCTCAGGGCCACGCCCTTGCCGCGCAGCGTCACCAGAAACCCGGCGGCGGTCTCGCGGAACTCCGGCGGCGGCAGGCCTGCCTCGGCCATCTGGCGCTGCATGCGGTCGATCCCGTAGCCAAGCCGCTCGATCAGGCCCAGGTCGGCCAGCACCTGCACCAGGGTCTCGTTGCGGCTGAAGCGCTCCTCGGCGATGTTGTCGATGGTGACGTGGCCGGGCAGGCGGCCGGGGCTGTAGACCTCCAGCCGATCGATGAACATGGCGATCCGAATGCCCTCGCCGCGCACGGTGTAGTCGCGGTGGGCCACCGCGTTGACCAGGGCCTCGCGCACCGCCGCCGAGGGATATTCCATCCAGTCCTCGCGCTCCAGGCCGATCATGCGCGAGCCGCGGCGCATATGCTCGCCCAGCCAGAGCTCGGCCCGGCGCACCTGCTCGGGCAAGGTTGTGCGAATATCCACCCGCTCGAACTCGTCGCTCATCTCGCTGCCGGTGTAGCGCACCAGGGTGATCTCGCACTGCGGATAGTCGCGCTCGGTGGTGTTGGCGAACAGCAGCATTCCGGCGTTGGTGGGATTGTAGGCGCCGCTGGCATCGCGGGCCAGACAGCCGCGTCGAAACAGCCAGCCCGACGGATCGACCTCGGCGGGCGTGCCGATGCGGGCGACATAGGTGTTGATTTTGGCCAGATTGAGGTCGTCGATCACGCTGTTGTCCGGCTGCATGCGCTCCCAGCCAACCTCGCCGCGATCGTGCAGCAGCTGGCGCAGGGCGTGGGGCGGCAGGGGCGTGTTGCTGGGGCCTTCGCGGCGCAGGTACTTCCCGTGCAGGCTGTAGACGTGCGGCAGGCCCGGCGGCACCTCCAGCAGCAATACCGTGCCTGTGGGCGCGTTGACGACCCGCGGCAGGGGCAGCACCAGCGGCGGTGTGCAGGCCAGCGCCGCCTCAAGGGCCGCCTCTTCGGCCGCCACCAGATCGTTGACCCCTTCAATTCGCGGGCGAACCCGACCGGCCACGCCGATCAGGGCGGTGCCACCGCCGCCGTTGGCAAAGGCGACCAGCGTCTCGGCCAGGTCATCGGGACGAAAGCGCTCGCGAAAGCAAGCTACGGTGGTGCTTTCACCCCGCTCAAGAAATTCTTCAAGCATACGCTACCCACTACACAATCGGCGCTCATTATACGCCACAATCTCGGGCGGCCATGAAAAACTAGCCAACCTAATGCTGGAAATTCGATCTTTCAGGACTATAGTTTTTAACCACCGGGCCGCCTCGATTGGCGCGGTCAGCGCAGATCCCGGCGGCTTTCTTTCATCCACGATTGAATAATCTGGCTGTACTCCTGCGGGCGCTCCAGCATCACCAGGTGGCCCGCGCCAACCAGCTCGGCCAGCGTGGCATTCTGGACGGTGTCGGCGATCAGGCGGCCCTGCTGCGGTGGCACAATCGGGTCGCGGCTGCCGAACATCACCAGCATTGGCAGCTGGATGGCTGGCAACAGCGCGGCGATGTCGATCGCGGCCATCGCCTGACAGTACTGGATCAGGGCGTCTGGCCGCACGCCCTGCATAAAGCGATGCAGCCCGGCGGCATAGGGCCTGAGCAGGGGATTGGCCTTGATATTGGGGCTGTCGCCGGCGGACTGCTGCCAGATTGGGCCGTTGACGAGCATGGTGAGCGAGACGCGCTTCAGCAGCGTGAACTGCAGCCACAGCCGCGTGCGCTGGAGCAGATTGCCGCACGCCAGCCGCTGCCACGCCCCGATCGGCCCGCCCCAGCGCCCCTGGGCAAACCCGGCGATACAGATC
>DAOTUS010000556.1:0-7905 GCA_034437415.1 Herpetosiphonaceae bacterium | reverse complement strand
CCAGTTGTACCCCACTGCTTCCCCTCGCCGGGGTGCCCTCTGGGCCACGGGGCGGGTGCCCTCTGGGCAGGTGGCCGCCGCTGCGGCCGGGGTGAGGGCGGACTTTGCACATGCCCTGCACAAGTGGGTCCCCGGCGCCAGCCCAGCGCTAAACATGGCGTATACTGAAAGATCGAACAGCGCAAAGGGATGCAGCAGTGCATCCTTTATCTTTAATTATGACTGAGGTTTACGTGGACACTAAGATTATCTACTCGATGATGCGGGTCAACAAAATTCATCCGCCGAACAAGCAAGTCCTCAAAGATGTCTCGATCTCGTACTACTACGGGGCCAAGATCGGCGTGCTGGGCCTGAACGGCTCGGGCAAATCCAGCCTGCTGCGGATTCTGGCGGGCGTGGATCAGGAGTACCAGGGCGAGACGATGCTGGTTCCCGGCTACACAATCGGCTATCTGGAGCAGGAGCCGCACCTTGACGAGAGCAAAACCGTGCGCGAGATCGTCGAGGAGGGCGTGCAGGATGTCGTCAATCTGCTGCGGGAGTACGACGAGATCAACGCCAAGTTTGGCGAGACCATGAGCGACGACGAGATGGACGCGCTGATCCAGCGCCAGGGCGAGGTGCAGGAAAAGCTCGACCACGTCAACGCCTGGGACCTCGATAGCCGCCTGGAGCTGGCGATGGACGCGCTGCGCTGCCCGCCGTCCGAGGCCTCGGTGGCGGTGCTATCTGGTGGCGAGCGTCGCCGGGTGGCCCTGTGCCGCCTGCTCTTGCAGGAGCCCAGCATTCTGCTGCTCGACGAGCCGACCAACCACCTCGACGCCGAGTCGGTCGCCTGGCTGGAGCGCCACCTGCAGGACTATGCCGGCACGGTGATCGCGGTCACCCACGATCGCCACTTCCTCAACAATGTTGCCGGCTGGATCCTCGAGCTCGATCGCGGGCAGGGAATTCCCTGGAAGGGCAACTATTCATCGTGGCTGGAGCAGAAGCAGGCCCGGCTGGCCCAGGAAGAAAAAACCGAGTCGCAGCGCCAGAAAACCCTCCAGCGCGAGCTGGAGTGGATCAACATGGCCCCCAAGGCCCGCCAGACCAAGAGCAAAGCGCGGATCAGCGCCTACGAAACCCTGCTCAGCCAGAACGTCGAGAAGGCCAGCGGCGAGATGGAGCTGTTCATTCCGCCCGGCCCGCGGCTGGGCGATATCGTGATTCGGGCCAAAAGCGTGGCCAAATCCTACAGCGACCGCCTGCTGTATGAGAATCTATCGTTTGAGCTGCCGCCGGGCGGGATCGTCGGCATCATTGGGCCGAACGGCGCCGGTAAAACCACCCTGTTTCGGATGATCACCAAACAGGAGACGCCGGACAGCGGCGAGTTCGAGGTCGGCAGCACCGTCAAGCTCGGCTACGTCGACCAGAGCCGCGACACCCTCGATGCCGAAAAAACCGTCTGGGAGGAGATCTCCGAGGGCGCCGAGCAGATTCCGCTGGGCACCCGCACAATCCCGTCGCGGGCCTATGTCTCGCGCTTCAACTTCTCCGGCTCGGACCAGCAGAAGAAGGTCGGCAATCTCTCCGGCGGCGAGCGCAACCGGGTGCATCTGGCCAAAGTGCTCAAGTCGGGCGCCAACGTGATTCTGCTCGATGAGCCAACCAACGATCTCGACGTCCACACGCTGCGGGCGCTGGAGGAGGCGCTGGAGAACTTCGGCGGCTGCGCGGTGGTGATCTCCCACGATCGCTGGTTCCTCGATCGCGTCGCCACCCACATTATGGCCTTCGAGGGCGATAGCCAGGTGGTCTGGTACCCCGGCAACTACAGCGAGTACGAGGCCGATCGGCGCAAACGGCTGGGCGCCGCCGCCGAAAACCCGCACCGAATCTCGTACCGCAAGCTGCGCCGCGACTAGCCAGTTCGTCAGCCGTGCGTTGATGCTCGTTGGCTGAGCCTGTCGAAGCCTATCATGGAGCTTCGACAAGCACAGCCAACGGTTCTTTGCTGATGTTCCAGAACGCCGATCTGTTCCCGTTTCTGAATATCGCCGACGACATCGCCTTCGGTCTGCGCGCCCGCCGGGTTTCTAAAAGCGACATTGAGCTGGTTGGCTAGAGCTAAAAGCAACCGCCGGGCTGATGCAGGCATCGGTCCGGCGGGAAGGGTAAATAGTTTTGAACAGGCTTACTCTGCTGCTGCATCGGGCGGGTACGCTTCAACGATGAGCGCTTTACTTGGCAGGTATTTACCTAGTCGCGCTGGAAAGATACGCGCTCCGCGATGTGCGCAAACCCAGCCTGGGTGTATACATGGGCCGACTCTTTACTGGTGGCGGTGAGGAAAGCAAGGGTGGATCCTGCCTCTAATGCGGCTTTCGCCATCACGGCAGTCAAGTAGCGCGCAAATCCGCGGCGGCGAAACTCCTCAAGTGTCGCAATGCCGACCAATTCGGTCACGCCGTCGTGGATGGGCAGGTACATGCCTGCAGCGACTGGCTGCCCGCTGAGCGCAGCGCGTCTCCCAACGGCAACACCGCCTGATCAACAAAATTAAAGTGGGCTGCGCGCTGATGCTGGGTAAACAGGCCACATGTGCGCTTGATCGCCTCCGTCAGGGCACCATTGTTCGTAAGATAGGTCGTGGGAAAGGCCATACTCTCATCAACACTCGGGTCGGTCGGATTGATGTAGAGATTAAAGCCCTCAGTTGGGATAACTGTGTGCTGGTTCATTGATGCGACACTGGGTTCGATGTACATTTAGATCCGTTGGACAAGTATCATTCTTCCTCCATAGAGAAACACCACTCGGGGCAGCAATCACCAGTCAACGAAGCACTGATTGCTGCTCCTTGCTACCCCCAGCGGCGCCCGCCATCGACGAAAATCGTCTCGCCGGTCAGGTAGGGCGACTCGACGATGAAGCGCACCGCCCGGGCGATGTCCTCGGCGGTGCCGACCCGCTTGAGCGGCACGCGGGCGGTGGGTGCGCCGCCGTCCCAGTCGTCGGGCAGGAGCGCCGCCCCTGGGGCCACCCCGCCGACGCGAATTGCCGGGGCCAGCGCCACCGCCAGGCCCTTGGTCAGCATCAGGATGGCGGCCTTGCTCATGCCGTAGGGCACGTAGCTGGGCCAGGCCAGCTCGCCGCCAACATCGGCCAGATTCACAATCACCCCGCCGCCCGCCATCAGTCTGGCGGCGTGCTGGGCGCAGAAAAATGGCGCGCGGGCGTTCAGCGCCATTAGGCTGTCCCACTGCTCCACCGTGACCTCGCCGACCGGCGTGCGCGGAAAGTCGGCGGCGCTGTTGACCAGCACGGCCAGGCTGCCACAGCGCTCGGCGATCGTCGCAAACAGCCTGTCGATCGCCGCCACATCGCGCAGATCGGCCGGGATCGTCCAGGCCTGCCGGCCCAGCGCCTCGATCTCGCCGACCGTCGCCGCCGCCGCCGCGCTCGACGTATTGTAGTGAATCACCAGATCGTAGCCGGCCTGGGCGAGCTCGAGCGCAATCGCCTTGCCCAGCCGCTTGGCCCCGCCGGTCACCACCGCCCAACCCCTGCTCATACGCTTTCCTCCCCTGTTTCCACGGCCTGCTTCTGAAAAATCAACATAAACTGATGCACCTGGTTGGCGACAAAGCTGTAGGGATAGCCGAATGGATACAGCATCGCGCTTTGATCGTACCAGATTCGATAGCCGCGATAGCGCAGCTCCCGCAGCTCGTACAGGGCCGCGACCACATCGGCGTGCAGCATATTGTGCTGCTCGGCGGTTGGCTGGAGGTCCTTCACAAACAGCACCAGGTGTCCGCCGACCCGCAGCGGCTGGATTGCGGCCGCGATGATCGTGCGCAGATCCTGCAAAAACGCCGGATAGTTCAGGTTGCCGAGGTCGGCGGGATCGTCGGTGAACGGGGTGGCGGCGCCCCGGCCCTGCTTGCGCCGCTCGCCGGTTCGGGCGCGGCTGAGCATCGAGCTGTAGGGCGGGTCGGTCAGCACCAGATCAAACGTCTGCCCGGTGATGGCTGGCTGGCTGAGCAGTTCGCGGGCGTCGCCGTGCAGCAGCGGCAGGGTGGCCAGATTCAGCGCCGCCGCCGCCGCCTGATACAGCCCGATATACTCGGCCGAAAGCTCGATGCCGGTGCCAACCCGCCCGGTCATGCTACACGCCAGCAGCGTGCCGCCAACCCCGGCGAACGGATCGAGCACGGCGCCGCCGCGCTTGGTGAAGAAGCGAATCACCTCGGCCATCAGCGCTGGCGGCTTGGGCGACGGGTGCGCCCGCCGAATGTGGTGGGCCGCCGCCGCCGGGCCACGAGTTGGGTAGGCGCTCGTCAGCACCGGCGCCGTCCAGGCGGCCCACTCCTCCGGCGACAGGTCGTTGAGGGGCACTGGCGGGGTCCCGTTGAGCGCCACTGAGCGGGTGGCGTACAGCCATTCGCGGCCGCTTAGCTCGTTTAATCGATTGCGTGGATGGGGGGCTGGTTGATCGTCGCTGTTGGTCATTGCAGTTTCTCACAGAAGAATCATCGAGTGGCGCTGCTATTGTAGCACGCCTGATTGAACCTTTTGCCGCCGCCAGGAGTGATATTAATTGAACTTTATCCATCTAAAGTATGATTTTATAGCAAATTATTTGCTATAAAATATCAAAAGTATCGCACATACATAATTCAAATCCGAAGCTGGCCCGATCTGTGCTGCTGTCTGGTGTAAGATGATAGGCTAGCTCATTGTTTAAACAAGGAACTCACTTATGAATGACCAGACTGAACCCACCGTCCAGTATGCCAATCAGGCCCAGCTTCACGTCGGCATCTACGACTTTACGCTTGAGTTTGGGCGGGTCGATGACCCACGGGCCACGCCGCCAACGGTGAACCCGGTTGCGCGCGTTCAGATGAGCCCCCAGCATACCAAAGTTGTCGCGCTGCTGCTGCTCAAACACGTCGCAGCCTACGAGCACAAGATCGGCATCATCGAACTGCCAGCGGCGCTCCTGGCCGACCTGAAGCTCTCGAATCTGGAGCATTTTATTAGCCAGGTAGATTTGAACGAGTGACAATGCACGCGGCAACAACCCGTTTTCTGCGCTATCTGCGGGCGGAACGCAATGTCTCACCGCATACGCTTGATGCCTACGCCAGCGATCTGGCCCAGTTTGGCGCATTTCTGGCCGCCGACGATCTGGCCTGGCAGCAGACCGACCGCTACACCCTGCGCCGCTACGTGGTGCATCTGCAGGCGGCGGGCGCGGCCCGCGCCTCGATTGCCCGCAAGCTGGCCTGCCTGCGCTCGTTTTTTCGCTACGCCCAGCGCGAGGCCGAGGTGGTGCGCAACCCCGCCCAGCACGTCCTGACCCCCCGGCGTGGCGAGCGGCTGCCCAACGCTCTGACCGTTCACGAGATGGTCGCCCTGCTGGCGGCGCCCGACCTGATCACGGCGGTGGGGCGGCGCGACCGGGCGATTCTGGAGCTGCTGTACGCCGCCGGCCTGCGGGTCAGCGAGCTGGTGGCGCTGGATTTCAATAGCATCGACTGGGGCCGGGCCGAGGCGCGCATCTGGGGCAAGGGCAGCAAGGAGCGGATTGTCGTCCTCGGCGAGCTGGCGATTATCGCGCTGAAAACCTACATCGAGCACGCCCGCCCCGAGCTGGCCGGCCGGAAAAGCAGCGGCGCCCTGTTCATCCACCGGCGCGGCGGGCGGCTCTCCGATCGCAGCGTGCGGATGCTGGTCAGCGAGTATGCGCAGCGGGCTGGCATTGCCCGCGCCATCTCGCCACACACGCTCCGGCACACCTTTGCCACCCATCTGCTTGATGGCGGCGCGGATTTACGGGTGGTTCAGGAGCTGTTGGGGCACGCCAATCTGGCCTCCACCCAAATTTATACGCATATTAGTCAACAGCAAGCCCGTCGAATGTATCTAGCGGCCCATCCAAGGGCACAACCAACTGAACATAAGGAGGAAGAAGAATGACTGCTCAGTCCATCGACCGTCAACGCGGGCTACCGCCACTGCCCCCAGTGCGGCACGCGCTACTCCGGCGGATTAAGCTTGGTCCACTGCTGATTTTGTTCGTGCTGATGGCATTTTTATGCTATCCAGCCAGCCTGATCGGACGTGGCATGATTACCGCCGCCTACATGAAACAGGGCGAGGAGCTGCTGCTCAAAGGTCGCTGGGCCGAGGCGCAGGGCAACTTCAACGCGGCGATGGATTGGAGCATCGACAACGAGGCGCCCTTCAATAGTCGCTGGGGCGTCGCGCTGCGGACTGGCGATATCGCAGGGGCGGTGGCCGATTTCACCACGGTGATCCGCAATCACCCCAATCGCTATTTGGGCTACTGCTACCGCGCCGATGCCCATCGCGAGCTTGGCAAGATCGAAGAGGCGCTGCGGGATTATCGGGCCTGTCTGGCCCACGGGCCCGATCGGCTCCGGGAGATGGTGGCGACCCGGTCAATCGATACAATCAACCGCATCGGCAAGTAGCCCGCCAGCAATTGTTGGCGTCAACCCTGTCAGGCCACCCGGCCTGGCAGGGTTTTTTGATTCACCGTTGCGCTGGGGACAGTGTAGGTAACGCCGATCGCACGAGTGGGCGGGGAGATGGCTGACGTTGCCCATTTCCGCTCGGGTATAATAGGCGCCTGGCTTTACTCTGCACCGCTGTTGTACCCTGTCAACGGCCCAGGGCTAAAGCGCCAGGGCTTGTATCTGCTCTTTCGATGCGATGGCTCAGGAGCGACACAATTGGCTGGTTGACGGCAGCCACACGAGCAATGTTTATTGCGGCATTCACGTCCGCATTCGCTTGGAAGCCGCAGCGATGGCACGCAAAGGAGGATTGGTTTTGACGGTTCGCTGGTTCACAGACGTGCTCGCCCGAATGCTGTTCCCCGTCCGAATCGGTTGCGAGATTGACAATGCCAAGGTCAACGCCCAATCAGGGATTCAGGCCAGTTGGCATTCACTGCCCCTTTGCTCCACACCCGGGGCAGATCGCGAGCTGCTCTGCACGGGTCGTCGGATCAGGTCGAGGACTCACCAATCCCACGTGGTTCTGCGCTCGGAGCAGCAGCAATTGGGCTTGGATACGGCGTAGCGCCGCACGGACGCTTGGCCGAAACAGCCCGTAGGAGCGCACTTTGACGAACTCTTTGGGCAGGATATGCGCAACAAAGCGATCAATGAAGGTGTCGATCGGGAGGGTGTTCGTCCGATTCTCACCACTGTCGCGGTGTCGATAGCGAAACGTGACCTGGGCCGCGTCGGCGCTGAGGATGCGATTATTGCTGAGCGCCACGCGGAAGATAGACGGGGCCAGGTACTTCAAGGCGGTTTCCCCGGTCCCGACCGGACGACAATCAATCACCCAATCGTGGTCCCAGGCCGCCGCTGGGATCGCGGCGGCGAAGGGCATTTGGCGGAGCGCTGCCCGCAGTTTGGCCCGGAAGAGCACCGCGAGCGGTCGGACGGGGAGCAGGAAATCTACCGCTGGCGGGAAGACCAGCTGCCCCGTCGTGGTACGACCAACCGCAGGAATCAGGGAGTGGATATGGGGATGGTAGCGGAGATCACGGGTCCAGGTCTGCACGACGCCGAGCATGCCCAATTGCCCACCAAGATGGCGCGGATCGGCAGCCAACTGCTGGAGCGCCGCCGCTGAGGCGCGAAACATCGCCGCATAGACCTGGGCTTAATTCGTGCGGGCCACCTGCCGTAGCGCAGCGGGCACCGTAAAGGTCACCAGGAAATACGGCACGGGCAGCAAGAGGGCCTGCTGGTCGGCCAACCATGTCTCGCCCGCATCCTGTTGGCAGGTGGGACAATGGCGATTGCGACAGGAATGATAGCTGTAGCGGATCGTTTGGCAGGCGGGACAGGTAAAGACCTGGCCGCC
>DAOTUS010000555.1:0-7983 GCA_034437415.1 Herpetosiphonaceae bacterium | reverse complement strand
TTGCCGGGGTGCCACTCGAAGCGGGCGCGCTCGAACCACTGGGTCAGCACAACATCGCCGCTGCTGTTGCGCTCGCGCTGCGGGGCGGTCAGCGGCAGGCCAAACAGCGCCACCGCCTCATCATCGCTGATGCCCGGCTGGCCAAAGTTCAGGCCGCGGCTCACCCAGTAGCGCAAAAACGGCCCGCAGACCGTGCGATCGGTGGCGGCGAAATAGCGACAGGGGCCTTCCATCGTCTCGCCAGCGCCCTCGCTGCGCCAGTCGCGCCCGAGATTCTCCAGCACCAGCTTGCCGACCAGGCCGAGCTGCACGGTGTAGGGTGCCGGGTTTTCAGGATGATACTCAAGCCGCGCCCGCTCGGTGATCTGGGCGCTGGCGGCGCTGACGAAGGGCCGGGCGCTGGTGGTGGGCGCCCCAAACACTGGCAGCCCGCCGTTGGTCGCCCAGAACTCGCCCAGCGGGCCGCTCAGGCTGTAGCCGGTCTGCGGGAAAATCCGCAGGGCCGCCAGGCTGGTGGTGGCTGGCTCAGGCGGCGGGGCTGGCTTGGTCTGGGCGTTCGACGTGCCCAGCACGCTGGCTGGCAGCAGCAGACACAGTGAGATCATCAAAAAACGGCGCATGGGTATCCTCCTGATTGTCGCTCAGCGCGCACACGTGATGCGGCTGATAGCTAGTCGGCCCCGCCAATATACTTTCGCAGCATCGCGCCCCAGTCCGGCCAGTCGTGCGACCAGCCATCCCAGATCCGCAGGGCGTTGCCGACGCCGTGGTGCCACAGGTTGCCCGAGACCTGCTCGTTGCTGGTGCGGCCGGGATCGTCGCGGCCAACCGCCATAATAATGTCGAGCCGCCGCAGCAGGTCGAGCTGGTGGGGATCGTTGATTTTTTGGCTGTAGTCGGTCGGGGTGTTGAAGTAGACGTGGTCGTCGGAGTAGCCATCCATAAACGAGCGCATGTTGTAACGGCCGCTCAGCCCGATGGTGCGGCGGAACAGGCCGGGGTGGCGCAGGGCGATATTGACGGCGTGGAATGCGCCAAACGAGCAGCCCAGCGTCATCCAAAAATCGTTGCCGTTGAACGTGCGCACAAACGGCACGACCTCGTTGAGCAGATACTGCTCGTACTGAACGTGGCGCCAGATCCGGCCGCCGGGGTGGGCCCAGGTGCAGTACCAGCTCTCGGCATCGACGCTGTCGACGCAGATTAGCTGAATCCAGCCCTGTTCGATGTGGTGCTCCAACACCTTCACCATGCCCCGATCTTCGAACTCGAAATAGCGGCCCTGCGAGGTTGGAAACACCAGCACAGGCGCGCCGTGGTGGCCAAACACCAGCAGCTCCATATCGCGCCCCAAAGTCGGGCTATGCCAGCGGTGATGCGAACGGTGCATAAGAACTCCTAAAATGCAGAAGGGAGAATGAGGATTCGAAGATGCTAATCGTATGATACCGCACTTTTGCAGGCCGCTGAATCACGTGGACGGCCTAAAAACCAGCAGCAGGCTGAACCTGGGCGGTTCAGCCTGCTGCTAGTTAATACCCGTTGGCTGGGCCTGTCGAAGCCGAGCCTGTCGAAGCCAACCGTATGGCCCCGAACCCGTTTCGTCGCTAGCCGCGTGGTCCGGCGCTGACAACCGCCGCGCCCGTCTTCTCGGCGAACTGGGCGAAGTTTTTGCGGAAGCGGGCCGCCAGATCGTCGGCGGTGCGGTCGTATTCGGCGGCGCTGGCCCAGGTCTCGCGCGGGCGCAGCAGCTCGCTGGGCACGCCCTCGATTTTGCTTGGCACGTGCAGGTTGAAGCGCTCGTCGTGCCACAGCGGGGCGCTGTCGAGCTTGCCCTCCAGGGCGGCGTGGATCATCGTGCGGGTGTAGTTGAGCTTCATCCGCTTGCCGGTGCCGAATGCGCCGCCGCTCCAGCCGGTGTTGACCAGGAACACGCGAACCTGGCCCGCGCGCATTTTCTGACCCAGCAGGTCGGCGTACACGGTTGGGTGCAGCGGCATAAACGGGGCGCCGAAGCAGGTGCTGAAGGTCGCCTGTGGCTCCGAGCCAACCCCGGTCTCGGTGCCGGCCAGCTTGGCGGTGTAGCCCGAGAGGAAGTGGTACATCGCCTGCTCTGGCGTGAGCACCGCAATCGGCGGCAGCACGCCAAAGGCATCGGCGGTCAGGAAAATGATCGTGGTCGGCTGACCGCCCAGGCCCGTCGTGCTGACGTTGGGGATGTACTCCAGCGGGTAGGCGGCGCGGGTGTTCTCGGTCAGCGCGGCGCTATCGTAGTCGGGCTGGCGGGTCTCCTCGTCCAGAACGACGTTTTCTAGCACCGACCCAAAGCGAATCGCCTCGAAGATCTCCGGCTCGGCGGCGTGGCTCAGGCGAATACACTTGGCATAGCAGCCGCCCTCGAAGTTGAACACGCCGTTTTCGCTCCAGCCGTGCTCGTCATCGCCAATCAGCGAGCGCTCCTGGTCGGCCGAGAGCGTGGTCTTGCCGGTCCCCGACAGTCCGAAGAACAGCGCCACGTCGCCATCTGGCCCGATGTTGGCCGAGCAGTGCATCGGCATCACGCCGCGGGCTGGCAGAACCATATTCATAATCGTAAAGATCGATTTCTTGATCTCGCCGGCGTACTCGGTGCCGACGATCAGCACCAGATTGTGCTCGAAATCGATCATTGCGGCGACCTCCGAGCAGCTGCCATCGCTGGCCGGGTCGAGCTTCAGGCTCGGCACCGAGATCACGGTCCACTCTGGGGTGTGGTCGGCCAGCGCGCTGCTGCTCAGGCGGCGGAACAGCTGGCGGGCAAACAGGGTGTGCCAGGCGTACTCGGTGATCACCCGAATCGGCAGTGCGTGGGCCGGGTCGGCCCCGGCGACCGCGTCGAGCACAAACACTTCCCGCGTTTTGAGGTGCTCAAAGGCTTTGGCCTTGATCCGGGCAAACTGCTCGACGTCCATCGGCCGATGAAACGTATTCCAGTTCATCTGCGCGGCGGCGGCGTTGTTGACGACATACTTATCATCGGCCGAGCGTCCGGTGCGGGCGCCGGTGGTGGCGACAAGCGCGCCATTGCTGGCAAGCTGTGCCTCGCCACGGTGCAGCGACTCCTCGACCAGCCTGGGAACCGCCAGATTCCAGTGCGTGGCTTGCGCGAAAATTCCCAGGGCCTCTAGCTGTTCGTCGTGGCTCATCAGAGCGTGCTCAGTCATCATTGACTCCTTAAATTGTGTGGCTTGCGATCGGAAAACCTAAATATCCGTGAATCGTTCAGCCCGCCAGATGCTGACGGGCTGCTTGGGCGGCACTACAGCACCGCCACCTCGTTGATATGCAGGCCAAAGCGGGCGCCCAGAAACTCGGCGGCGCGGCGGCACATCACCATGCGTGAGAGGAAAATTTCGAAATAGTCCATCACCGAGGCCATCTCGGTATCGATGGTCAGCTCCAGCTTCATCCGCCGCTCGCCGTTCCCATCGACCCGCAGAAACGAGCGCGTGGCCGCATAGTTGACCCGATCGTGAATATCGAACGTGGTCGGGTCGGCGTTTTGCACCCGCGAGCGATGGACATCGGATTTATCGGCCAGAATGATCGCGGCGGCGATGCTGGAGACGGCGTGGCCGCGCTCCTCCTCGTGATTGCCAATCGCGCCCATCACCAGAATAACCTCGTCGATCGGCATCCCCAGATCGAACAAAATATCTTTGGCCAGCAGCGCCCCGCTCTGCCCGTGCTGCTCGCGGTTGATGCAGTTGCCGATATCGTGCAGATAGCCGGCGATCTCGGCCAGCTCAATCTCGCGGGCCGGAAAATCCAGGCGGCGCAGCACGTTGGCAGCAATATGCCCGACCAGCCCGGCGTGGCGGCGGCCGTGCTCGGTGTAGCCGATGAGCTTCAGGTTCGCGTTGGCGTTTTTGAGATAGGCGAGGGTGTGGGGGTGATTGCGGACGCGGGTGATTGTCACGCGGTTGGGATCTTCCTGGGCAACCTCGGCGGGCACGCCCAGAACTGGCTTGCTGGTCAGCTCGGCGACCTCGGCCTCACGCTGGGCAACCGCAGCCTCGATTTTCGGGGCGACCGTCCGGCTCGTCTGATCCGTCGGCCCGACCCCGAGGTCGGCAGCGGCTGATGCGCCGATCTGATCGGCGGTCTCAGCGATGTGCGCGTCATTGCGCTGATTCATAAAAAACTCCGTTTGGTTATAGCAATGCTGGGCGCAGGCACGCTGGCGCGCATGGGGCAGCGTTACGACAACTCATCTCCCGAAAGGCTATCGCGGAGCGTTTCGAGATGTTCGAGCGCCAGCCCGGTCCCAATCGCCACACAGTTGGCCGGCTGATCGGCGACATAGCACGGCACGCCCGTGACTTCGGTGAGCAGTTCATTGATCCGGCGCAGCATCGAGCCGCCGCCGGTCATCACCATACCCTTGTCGATGATATCGGACGATAGCTCCGGCGGTGTCTCTACGAGCACGGCGCGTACCGCGCTGATAATCGCCTCCAGCGGCTCCTGGATCGCATCGGTGATCTCGTTCGAGTCGACATCGATGGTGCGCGGCAGCCCGGCGACCTGGTCGCGGCCACGCACCTGCATGGTCAGCGGGCGCTCAAGCGGCAGGGCCGAGCCGATCTCAATCTTGATGCTCTCAGCGGTGCGCTCGCCGATCATCATATTGTATTTGCGCTTGATGTAGGCGGTGATCGCCTCATCGAACTTGTTGCCGCCGACCCGCACCGAGGTGCTGACCACAATATCGTTCAGCGAGATCACGGCGACCTCGGTGGTGCCGCCGCCGATATCGATGATCAGGTTGCCGGAGGGCTGGGCGACCGGGATATTGGCCCCAATCGCCGCCGCCAGTGGCTCGCGGATCAGATAGGCGCGGCGGGCGCCGGCGTCGCGGGCGGCATCGCGGACAGCGCGCATCTCGACCGAGGTCACACCGGCGGGTATACAAATCATCACATCGGGCTTGCCAAAGCCACGGGTTTTTTTGATAAAGTAGGCCAGCATCACCCTGGTCGTCTCGAAGTCGGCAATCACGCCGTTGAGCATGGGCCGAATGACCTCGATGCTTTCGGGCTCGCGGCCGAGCATGGCCAGGGCCTCGGCGCCAACCGCGCGGGGCGCGTTGGTTTTCGTCGAAATTGCCACCACGGAGGGCTCGGAGAGGACAATGCCCTTGCCTTTGATGTAAACGAGCACATTTGCCGTGCCGAGATCAATGCCGATTTTACGTGCCATCCATATATCCTTCGCCCACTTTGGAACATCTGTAGGAATGGTGAAGGCTGGAGCAGCTGCCCCAACCTGGCTATCAAAGCGCGGATATTGTACCAGCCTTCACATATTGCTGCAACTGCTGGCAGGCTGATACGAGCGTAGGCAGGGCTAAAAAAACGGGCTGTATGAATGTATGTGCGGCCTTGCGCTGGCATGGTTTCTAGAGCTTTCCGTAGCCCCTGAATGTTCTGGCACGATCCATAGCTGGAGGCTGGCTAGGGCTGATAAGGCACCCATGTTCCAGATTGATATACGTAGCCCTTGGGGCTGATCGCATAGCCAAGCTCGGTAAACCATTGGTTGGCGAGATACGTCGCAATCCGTACGCCCTCTGTATCGGCTGTGCCAGTCACCAGCACGATATTGCGGGCTGGAACAAAGGCAACCGGGCTGCCAGCAACTTCAAAGCCCGGTCTGTCCCAGTAGGAATCGAGCAAAAGCAGCGATGCCTCGTAGGTTTGATCGAGTGAAACAACATAGACGTTGGCCGTGCCGGTCTTTTCCAGCCGGTGAACCTTGAGTTCATTGGCGGCAAAATAGGCCGTCAGATTCCGAATCGCGATGGCATACAGCTCGGGTTCAGTGATGTTTAGCTCAACCAGATCGGTGGTGGTGATCATCTGCATTCCATCGGCTGAGTCAAAGACGAAGAAGGCCGTAAGATCGGCCGAAACACGAGCGGGAACGGTCGATCGCCGTGCCCAGCCTGGGCAAGCTGCTGCTGAACGGTGGCGAGATACGTGGCGGGCTTCAGCACCGCAAAAATCGAGCGGTCAGCCTGAGGCTCAGGGGCAGCCAGCTCGCTGAGCGCCGCGATGTGCCGATCAAGCACTGCCTCCAGGCTCGCCGGATCGGACAGGTAAAGCGCATAGCTATTGTCGAGCAGGCTATTCAAGGTCGCGCCCGTGGCGGTGGTGCAGCGCACATGGAGAGGTTTGACGGTCGCGAGTTGAACGCCGTGCAGGGCGGCGCCGGCCAACGTGGTGAAATGCGTGGTAAACTGATCGGCGGTCAGCGGTGCTGCAGCGGCTGAATCTGCCGGCAGCAGCGCGGCCGATATGCGTTTAAGCAATGATTTCATGGGACGATGTTCCTTTCTAGGACTTTGTGACGTGGCGCTGATGCAGCCATGGCAATTACGATCATGCGGAGAGCTGGCGTACGACCGACGTGCATGCTCCAGCATTGCGGTGATGGATGCCTGTATACTCCACTTTTGGAAGAGACTGACGCATTGGAGGAACGATGAAAAAACTTGAACGCCCGCGCTTGCTCAAGGCCTTAGCCGAGGCGCAAGCCTTTCTTAAGCCATCCCCCGACTTTTGGCCCGCGTTGGAAGGGGTTGGGCGCTGCTTGTATTACTTGGGCGATCCCGCTGCCGCTCCCTATTTACGCGAAAGTGCCGAGCGAATTCCTTCTACCGATGTTAGCTTTATTCTCTTATTCCATAAGACCAATCTATACCGCTTAGCGGGAATGGATGAGCAGGCAGACCACGGGTTTCGGCAGGTGATTGACCATATTACCAAGCTCGGTGGCTTTTTACGCGACTCCAATGAACTCTTATTTTCGCTGACGAGCTTCTTTTACCGCCAACGGTATGCGGATGTTGTTGCCAAGTATCAGCGTGCCCAGACGGAAAAACCGGAGCTTATGACGTGGATTCTTCCCATTCTTGCCGATGTTGCGGACAAACAGCAACGCCGCCAATCGTTGGATTCGTCTGATATGGCCCCGCTAGAATATCAGCTCCGAAAAATGCGTGGCGCTCCATGGGATACAGAGCATTATAATTTGTGGGATGTGTATGATGTACTCCGGCGCTTAAGCCAAAACTAATGCATGCCGCTGCTCAGCAGAATCTTTTCTGCTGAGCAGCGGCATTGTCGGCCGTTTATTTATGGACCATCAACACGAATCATTCGTACGGATGATGTTTGTTTATCGAGCGCTTCAAACGCTCTATCCATCTCAGTACCCCATGTTCTAGGGCCTGCAACCACGATCATCACTTCATATGAACTACCATTGAGCGCTTCCTGGATCTTGTCGGCTGCTGTGTGATGCAGTGTATCTGGTGAATTACGCATTCTCGTTAGATAGCGCTTGGAATTACTGTTCAACCATTCCAGTGAACCTTCAGTGTACATTCCAGGACTGCCAAGATTCATGTTGCGCACTAACGTTCCATTGCCCAACTTGAATCTATTACCACTGAGCAAGCCTTTCGCTTCAACGACAACCACTTTGCCGGTGGTAGGGTTAACCGCAATCAAATCTGGGCCATGTTGAATTCGCGAGATTTTGGCCGTAGGGGGAAGCGTAACATCAGGAATTGGGTAATTGCGCGGGTTGAAGAGGATCGTAAAACCCTCTTCCTCCAAGACCTCTACAGCAGCCTCTACGCCATTGCCCTGTGCCCATCGTTTCGGCCAATGGGTATTAACTCGACTTAAAACTCGGCTCTTTTGTTCAGCACTGAGTACTTTCGATTCGATTTTGAATTTGTTTGGTGATCGGAGGAGCACGTTTGCTATCCGTTGTCCGTCGTTCCCTCCCGCTAACAGTTCATCGGCATAGGTGGGCAGGGCATGTGCAAAGTCCGCCCTCACCCCGGCCGCAGCGGCGGCCACCTGCCCAGAGGGCACCCGCCCCGTGGCCCAGAGGGCACCCCGGCGAGGGGAAGCAGTGGGGTACAACTGG
>DAOTUS010000554.1:0-6549 GCA_034437415.1 Herpetosiphonaceae bacterium | reverse complement strand
CCGCCGGCCAGCCCACCGAGACAGCCTTCAGCCTGCAGTCGGTGATGGCCAACATCAACGGCTTCGGCCTGAGCGAGACAACGCTCAAGATGCTGTTTCTGGCCTTCTTTGTCGCCTTTGCGGTGAAAATCCCGATCTGGCCGCTGCACACCTGGCTGCCTGACGCCCACGTTGAGGCCCCGACGGCCGGCTCGGTGATTCTGGCGGCGGTGCTGCTGAAAATGGGCAGCTACGGCATGATCCGCTTCAACGTGCAGCTGTTCCCGCAGATCGCGGCCGAGTGGGCGCGGCCAATCGCCCTGCTGGCGGTGATCGGGATTATCTATGGCGCGATGCTGGCGTTTGCCCAGACCGACATCAAGAAGCTGGTGGCCTACTCGTCGGTCAGCCACATGGGCTTTATCGTGCTGGGTATTTTCTCGCTCAACAACGAGGGACTACAGGGCAGCGTGCTCCAGATGGTCAACCACGGCCTGAGCACTGGCGCGCTGTTCTTGCTCGTCGGCATGGTCTACGAGCGCACCCACACCCGCGAGCTGGCCGACTACGGCGGGCTGTGGCGGGTGGTGCCGGTGTTTGTCTTCTTTCTGCTGTTCGCCACGATGTCCTCGGTCGGCCTGCCGGGCCTGAACGGCTTTATCGGTGAATTTGTGGTGATGGTCGGGTCGTTCAACTCGCCGATTGGCTGGACCTACACGGCGGTGGCGGCGGTTGGGGTGATTCTGGCCGCAGTGTATCTGCTGAAGATGTTTCAGGGGATTGCCTCGGGGCCGTTCAACGAGCGCAAAACGCCGCATCTTTCCGATTTGAACCGACGTGAGGTGGCGATTCTACTGCCAATCTGTGCGCTGATTTTGGTGATTGGCCTGTATCCGACCTACTTTTTCGGCGCAATGGAAAAAACCGTGGCCGATCTGGTGGCGTTTGTGGCCAATGCGGTTCCAGCGGTGGCAGCACAATAAAGGCCCGTGTCGCGGAGGCAGGCCGAGGTTAATCGGTCGCCTCCGCGTTGATGGAGAAAACTATGTTCTTTGCTCAAACTACATTTATCGTGCCAGCCATTGACTGGACCGTGCTGGCGATGCCGGCCTCCCTGATGATCTGGGGCATGCTGGTGCTGCTGGTCGATATGTTCACCTCGGATCGGCGGGTGCTGGCGACGCTGAGTATCATCGGGCTGCTGGCGACGGCGGCGCTTGGGGCGCTGTCTTGGGGGATCGAGCGCACCGCCTTCAGCGATATGCTCATCCTCGACCGCTTTGGCACCATTGTGAACTGGATTTTGCTTGGCGCCACCGCCATCACCATCCTGATCTCGCTGGACTATCTGCCCCGCCAGGGCCTGCTGCGTGGCGAGTTCTATCCGCTGCTGCTGTTCGCCACCAGCGGCATGCTGGTGCTGGTGCAGGCCAACGACCTGGTGATGGTGTTCATCGGGGTTGAGCTGCTGTCGATTGCGCTGTATGTGCTGACCGGCTTCGCCGTGCCGCAGTTCAAATCAGGCGAGGCGGCGATCAAGTACCTGCTGCTGGGCGCCTTTGCGGCGGGCTTTCTGGTCTATGGCATTGCGCTGATCTATGGCTTTACCGGGGCGACCGGGCTGGGCGCCATCCAGACCGCGCTGAGCGCCAATGTGGCCGCCGGGGTCAGTATTCAGGACCCGATTTTGCTGGCCGGTCTGGGCTTTGTGCTGATTGCGCTCGGCTTTAAGGTCTCGATGGTGCCGTTTCACGCCTGGACCCCGGACGTGTACGATGGCGCACCAACGCCCGTCGCCGCCTACATGTCGGTGACGACCAAGGCCGCCGCGTTTGTGGCGATGCTGCGGCTGCTGACGGTGGCCTTCCCGGCGCTCAAAGCCGAGTGGCAGCTGATCTTCGGCATTCTGGCGGCGGTGACAATGGCCTATGGCAATATCGTCGCGGTGGCCCAGACCAACCTCAAGCGTATGCTGGCCTACTCGTCGATCGCCCACGCCGGCTATATGCTGCTGGGCGTGCTGCCGGCCAGCGACCTCGGCGCCAGCGCGTTTCTGGTCTATCTGGTGGCCTATACGCTCACCAACCTGGGCGCGTTTGCCGTGCTGATCGGCCTGGAGAATCGCGGCTTCACCACCTTTGAGCTGAATAACCTGCGGGGCCTTGGCCGCCGCCATCCGCTGCTGGCGCTGGCGATGTCGGTGTTTATGTTTTCGCTGGCCGGGGTGCCGCCAACCGCCGGGTTCGTCGGCAAGTTCGCGGTGTTCCGCGCCGCCTGGGCGGCCGACCTGGAGTGGCTGGCGCTGATCGGCGTCGTCACCAGCGTGATCTCGGTCTTCTTCTATCTGCGGGTGATTGTGCTGATGTGGATGCGCGATGAGGAGGCCGAGACCGAGCCACGCCCGCTCTTCGCCACCCCGCCGCTGGTGATCGGGCTGGCCGTCGCTGTGCTGGGCATTCTGCTGCTCGGGTTCGTCCCCGACCTGCTGATCAATCTGGTCCAGGACACGGTGCTGACGGCGGTGCGCTAGGGATGAGGGGTTCATTTCTCTGTTCCTGGCTTAAACAGCAACGGCTCCCGATTTTTCGGGAGCCGTTGCTGTTTAAGCGTGGGCCGGGCTATTTGCTGTGAAAGGCGTTGCGGACCAGATCATCGTTCATAAAGCTGTTGGTCTGGCCGGTGACGGCGTAGTTGTAGACGGCGGCGGTGTAGATGCCGGTCAGCGCCGAGCCGATCAGGCCCAGGGCAATCCCGGCGACGATCAGCAGCGCAACCACACTGACGATCAGGACAATCGACTCGATGGCAACTGCGGCGGCCACCAGCGCTCCGCCAGCCAGGATCAGGCCGAAGAACAGCAGGCCTAAGGCAAAGCCCATGCCGGTGTTGCCGATCAGCTGCTCGCCCCAGGTCTGTTTCAACAGCTGGCTGCTGCGCTTGACCGCATCAACCGGGCCGATGTTCTCCACGGCCAGAATCGGGACGACCAGGAAGGTGGCGACATTCCAGGCGAAGCCGATCAGCGAGATCACGATTTTGCCGATGAAGCCAGCTCGTTCAGCAATCGTGCGTAAAAGCAGGCCAACGGTTGCTGCGATAAATGCATAGCCCAGAATCGGCCCAATCCGCTCCGAGGCGATCCGAAAGCCGTCCGCGACGGTCGGGTCGCCGCCGCGCAGCCGAATCATGGCAGCGCCAACTAGGGCGGTGTTGCAGAAAAAGATAATGGTGTACTGGCAGAGATAGAACAGAAAGGCAACGATGTAGGTCGAGACGCTGCCCTCGTTGAGGCTCTCATAGGCGCCGGTAAACCACATCGGCAGCGCAAACCCGATCATCAGCAGGATTGACGCGATCATCGAGACGACTGGAAAAACAATCAGCTCACGATCCTGGCGCAGAACCGCCGCGCTGGCTTTGATTAAGGCCCAACTATTTGAAAAACGACCGCCCATTATCGACCTCCTGTAAAGAATGCTTCTGGTGGGATACTACGCTGCGGCATTCGATAAGGTTACAGGTGACACTCCAGGCGGTCATCATCGATCTCAGGCCGCCTGACGACGGACGCTGGGCGGTTGGAGCGCCAGCACCGTCGCGTGGTCGAGCTGAAAATGCTCGCGCAGGCGCCGAATCAGATCGGCCGGGCTGAGCCGCTCAAGGGTTTCCGCCAGCGCCGGGAGGCTGGACTGCTGGGCGTGCAGGCTGATGATATCCGCTAGCAGATTCTCCGGCTGCTCGTACTGGATGGCCTGGCGCAGTCGCCAGCGGCGGCGCAGCGACTCGAACAGCGGCTGGTCAAGCCTGGCCGCAAGCTGTTCGATGGCGGCTGCGAGCCGGGCGGCGATGGTGTCCGCATCGTGATGCTGCCACTCGATCAGGCTATAGCCGTAGTCGGCGCCGCCGCAGTACTCGTAGCGGCAGCCCGCGGCGATCTGCGGCCCGTCCGGCCCCAGCAGCGCCTCGAGGATGAGATCGCTGGTGATGCGCCGCCACGCCAGCGGCTGGCCACAGGCGTCCTTGAAGGCAATCCTGACCGACGGCTGGCGGGCGCTGGTGGGGCTGCTCGCCGTCGCCTGGGCCGGGCTCGGCGGCTCAAGCGGCGGCCGCCAGACAATTGGTTGGGCCGCCAGCGGCAGATCGAGGGCGCCAAGCAGCCTCAGGTCGGCCGACCCGGCCAGCGGCCCGGCGACCCAGAGCGTGAGCCACTCAGCGTTGTAGAACCAGGCGTGGATCTGCGCAAGCTGGGCGCGGCTGACGGCGGCCAGATCGCTGGCCGTACCAGTCACCGGCTGGCGGATCGGGTGGCGGTGGTAGAGCGCATTGAGCAGCGCCCGGCGGGCCTGCTCGGCCGGGTCGGCCTCGCGCTGGGCGATTTCGCGCGCCACGATCTTGCGCTCGTGCTCCAGAACCTGCGGATCAAGGCCGCCCGCGATCACCGCTGTGAGACAGCGGGCCACCAGCGGCCACTCCGGCGCGGTCAGCCAGGTGCTGTAGCTGGTCGACCACCAGCCGGTTTTGGCCCGCTGGGTCAGGGCTGGCTGCTCGCTGATGGCCTGGGCGACCTGGCGGCCGACGCTATGCTCCAGCAAGTGGGCGGCGCCAGGCGCCAGGATGCGGGGCTGGCCCGCCAGATCCAGCTCGCGGTGCGCCCCGCCAACCCCGACCACAATCTGCACCAGCGTGCGCTGCCACTGGGGCTGCGGCAGCCGGGCGAGGCGCAGGCCATTCGGCAGCGTGCTCCACTGCGGGATCAAAGCCCAGGTGTTCATGGCGTCCCTCCCACGCAGCTAACTCTGGCCCCGAGGCGCAGCGCTCCGGCGGCGGCGGCAATCGAGCTGGCCGACGGTTGCTCCAGCGGCAACAGCGCCCGCTCCGGCGCCCCGAGCAGATCGAGGGTCAGGCAGTGGTCGAGCAGGCGGCGGGGGTTTTCGACCAGCAGGACGTGCTCACGATCAAGCATCTGCCCGGCGTAGCGAACCTCAGGCGGGGTGACATCGCCTGCCTGCAGCCCACTCAGGGCCTGGCCGATGGCCTCAAAGGCCCGCTGGTGCTCGGCGGCGACGATCTGGCCGTGGACCGTGACCCGGCCGTTGATTCGGTTGGGCTGCAGGGCCATCTGATAGGCCAGCGGCGTGCGCTCGCGGAGCTGTCGGGCGATGCGGGCGCGGGGGAACATTCCCAGCAGACCAAGCGCGGCCAGCCAGGCCGAGTAGCTCGGGGCGGCGGCGTTGTAGGGCGAGCGCCAGCCCACCGCCAGCTGATCGGGCGCGTGGGGATGCTGGTCGTAGACATCTACCGGCGGCGTGGCCAGCACGTCCGGCGCGGGCAGCTGGCGGCGCTCCTGGCGCTGGCCGTACCAGGGCCGGGCCAGCGCGGCCACCAGCTCCAGGAGCGGCTCGGGCGCGAGCGGGCTGGCGACATAGATAGTGAGCGCACCGCTGGCGCCGATCTGCTGCCAGGCCGCCTCCGCCGCCGTGCAGTCCCACTCGCCGGGATCTGCCTCGGCCGGGCCGTCCAGAGCGGCGTGGCAGCGCTCCAGCGCATAGATCTGGGGTGGAGTGCGGCTGGCCATGGTGGCACGGGCGTGATCCTGGGCGGCGCGCATTCGGCGCTCGGCCTGCTCGGGAGGAGTGGCCGACAGCGCCACGGCCTGCTCCAGCAGCGGCCAGACCGGCCGCAGCCCGGCGGCGGAGTCGATCTCCACGCTCATGTGCAACAGCAGCGTCTGGTAGCCGCAGCGGCTGCCGGCGATCCACTCGGGGGCGCCGCCAGTCCGCCAGACACTGCGCTGGGCCAGCGACTCGCCATCGATCTGGTCGTGCAGCCGCTGGCGGAGCAGCGTGCCCAGCAGCGTGTTGTGCCACGGGCTGATCCGACTTTCAAACACCAGCCAGACCGTGGTGGTCCACAGGTGGGGTGCCTGGATGACCCGGAGGCTGCCCGGCCCAAGCTGAAGGCTCTGCTGCTGCATTAGGTGGCTCCTTCTGGGGCTGGGGCCGGCTGAGGTGGCTGAAAGCGCAGCCCCATCTGGAGCGCGCCAAGCAGCACCACCGTGCCGCCAGCAGTGTACACCCAGCTCACGCCGACCCAGTCGGCCAGGAACGACCCCAGGGCAATTCCCAGCGGGTTGGCGATTGTGGCGACCAGGCCAAACAGGTTGAACACGCGCCCGCGCAGATGGCTGGGCGTTTCGCGCTGTAGCAGCGTGTAGACCGGCATCTGGTTGAAGACCAGGGCGAAGCTCATCAGCCCATAGAAGACCACCACCAGCGGCGTCAGGCTCGACCAGCCGATCGCGATTGCGCTCAGGCCGGCCCCGCCGAGGCCCAGGATAATCAATGTATTCATCGACAGGCGCCCGGCGATGCTCTGGAGGGCCAGACCGCCCAGCAGGCTGCCGATGATCATCGCCGTGCTGATGGTGCCATACAGCGCCGGGGTGCCCTTGAGCACGCCGCCGACCAGCACCGGCAGCAGCGACGAGTACAGGGCGCTGCCAAAGTTGACCATCACAACGACGCTCAGCAGCAGCGATAAAAAGGCCGTCGAGCGCATGTAGGCCACGCC
>DAOTUS010000553.1:0-2720 GCA_034437415.1 Herpetosiphonaceae bacterium | reverse complement strand
GGCGGCTGCTGGCGGGCCAGCTGGGCGGGCGGGCGCAGCGCCAGATCGGTGGTCGGCGCTGGCTGTGGTGGCGTCGGCTGCGGCGCTGGCAGGGCTTTGGTGCGCCTGATCGGATATTTCGTGCCGCGGCTCAGCAGCGGGACGTGAATAAAAATGCCTCTGGCCTGCTCAACCTGGTTGTCGGCGGCGCGGGCGCTGATCACGAAGTAGTAGCCCTGGCGCTTGCCGAGCCACCAGAAGAGGCTTTTTATCTCCATCCACACGCTCATCTGGTAGGTCGTCCCCGACTTGACCCAGATCGTGCGGCTGGTGAACGGTGGCTCGAAGGCGTTCAGCTCATCGAAGCAGTGCAGGTCGAACGACTGGTCGGTGTTGCCCTGGTTGGTCAGCTCAACCTGATACTGCCCCTGCTGGCGCCCGCTCTGGTGGCGCGGGAACAGCGCAATCTGGAACTGGGTGAACGGGCGGATCAGCAGGGTCGCAGGCGTGCTGCTGATCCGCTCGCGGTCTTGTTCCGACCAGACCTGGACGTTAAACGGGTAGCTGCCAGCCTGGCTGCTGGCCTCGCGCGGTGGGGTGATGCTGATTTTGACCTCGCCCTTGGCGCTGGGGAAGACCGGGATCTCCTGCTCGCTGATATCGACCCAGCTGGCTGGCAGGCCCGTGACCGCCAGCGAGACTCGCTCCAGCACCAGCGACTGGTTGACAAACGAGACCGTCAGCGTCGCGGTTTCGCCCGCCTCAAGCGTGCTGATCGGTGGCGTAAGCTTGAGCCGGGTGATCCGGGCGGGCGCGCTCGGCTCGGCGCTTGGCAGCCGCAGGGTTGTCCCTGGCTCGGCCGCGGCGGGCGTGGGCAAAACCGCCGGGATTGTGGCATTGGGCGGATACAAAAACAGCGCCAGATCGCCGATCTGGACCACGCTGTCCGGCGACAGCGCCTGAATTGCATAGGCGGGTAGGCGGCGATTGTCCAGCTTGGTCCCGCTGGCGCTGTTCAGATCCAGAATGTTGAAGATGTCGCCGGTGCAAAAAATCTGCGCGTGGTAGTCGGATACGGCGCTGTGGTCGATCACCAGGTCGTTATCGCTGGCCTTGCCCAGGCGAATGGTTGGCCTGGTCAGGCTGATGGGCTGGGTCTGGCCGTCGGGGTGGCGCAAAATCGCGGTGCCATACGAGCGCTCTGGCTCGGCCGCGACCAGGAGATCCGGCGCGGCTGGCTCGGGAGGCGCCGACTCCGCTGGCTCCGGCGGCGCGGCGCCGTTGTGGAGATGCGCATCGGCCAGCGGCAGCTCAATAATCACCGGGGTTGTGCTCAGATCGCTGGGCGCTAGCGTGGCGGGCGGCTCGCTGGCCTGCTCGGCGGGCGGCTCACTGGGCTGCTCGGCCATTCCCGCCGGGACGACCATATTCTGCGGCTCGGCTTCGGCGGGTGTGGCGGCCGCGCTGGACTCAATCAGGTGGGCCTCGGCGGCGGTATAGACCATCAGCCGCCACTCGGCGATCTCCACCACGCTCTCGATCACCGTGCGCCGCTCGGTCGCCAGGGTGATCAGCTCGTGGCCCTGCGGCGTGCTGACCAGCTGGGCGTAGTAGTCGGCGATGCTGGGAATCACAACGTCGTTGTCGGGCGCGGCGCCAATCCACAGCACCAGCCGATTGATCGGGACGCGCTGCTGGGTGTCGGGGCCAAGCGCCACCAGCATTCCATAGCTGCCGGTTTCGCTGAGCGCCAGCGGGCCGGTCTCGGCGGTCGCGTGGGTTGGCGGCGGCAGATCGCTGGGCTGCTCCCCACCGGGCGGGTAGACAAAAATCCGCGTGCGCCCGATCTGGACCACGCTGTTGTCGGCCAGCAGATAGGGCGTGTAGGCGGGCAGCCGCTCACCATCGATGTAGCTCTCGCCCTCATCGCTCAGGGCCAGCAGCTCGAAGCTGGCGTGGCGGCAAAAAAGCTGGGCGTGATAGGGCTGAACGGTCTCATCAGGCAGGATAATATCATTATCGGTGGCCTGGCCCAGGCGCACGACCGAGCGATACAGCCCGATCGTCTGTGTCGCTCCGCCAGGCGGAATCACAATCAGCGTGCCATAGATCGGCTGGGCCGCCGCCTCGTTGGATTGATCAAGAACAACCATAAATCACCTGATGTGCCGAAGCACCCTTAGCTAGCGTTGCCGCCAGCCGCCCGAATCTCGAGCAGATAGCTGGTGTGGGCGGGCTTGTCGGCCTGGATAATCGCCTCGACCAGCTTGCGGTCGACCGTCGCGGGATCGGGAACCTCGAGAATGACCTTGAAGACGTGGGGCGGCAGCCCCGATTCGCGCTGCTGCTGCTCCGGCGGCTCCGGCTCGATGATCTGCGGGGTCACATCGGTGTACAGCCGCAGGTACTCGATCATTCCGCGCCGGGTGCCGCGCCAGCGATACAGCTCGGTGGCGTTGGCCACCAGCGCCCGGCGTTTGTCCAGCGGCCAGTTCTCGTTCAGAGCCAGGTCAACCCACAGCGCCAGCCACGCCAGCAGCGCCTCGGGGATGAGCCGGGGGTCGAAGTAGTAGTGGATATGATCGATCATGCCCTCGATTGGGCCGAGGATCGATTCAAAAATCAGCAGGAAGCGGCCGATAAAATCGTCGTTCTGGTAGATCGGCGGCAGATGCTGGAGATACGAGCTGCGCTCGCCGGTCCACCAGGCCAGCTCCGGGCGCGCCGGGGCCTGGTTGCCG
>DAOTUS010000552.1:0-7875 GCA_034437415.1 Herpetosiphonaceae bacterium | reverse complement strand
GTCATCTCCTGAATCACCGAGCGCTGCTGCTCGATCGTCTCCAGCTGGGCGCCAATCTCGGCGCGGGCGGCCTCGGCCTCGCGGCGGGCGGCGGTGGCGACGGCCAGCTGCTGCTCTTGCAGACGCTCCTGCTCGGCCACCTGCGCGACCATTGTGTTGAACGCGGCCGCCAGATCGCCCAGCTCGTTCTGGTTGGTCACCTCGACCCGCTGCGAGCGGTCGCCCGCCGCCACCGCCAGCGTCGCGGCCTGCAGGGTTTTGAGCGGGCTGGCAACCAGGCGAATCAGCGTTACAAAGAAGCCGACAATCAGCCCAAAGGTGATGATGCCCACAATTCGCGTGAACAGGAGCGGGTTGGACTTGGCGGTTTCCAGGACTTGATTGCTTTCGTTTTGCAGGTTAACCTCAAAGGTGTTCAGCGCATTGTTGGCCACCAGCATGGCATCATCGAACTGCTTGACCACGTCCAGAGCGGAGGCGGAATTGCCGTTGCGCTGGCGAATGACCGCCTCCTCGGTGAGGGTTAGCAAGCGATTGACCGTCGTGGTGACCACGTTGAAGGCATTGTTCGCAAGCTCTTGATTGGTATCATCTTCGCTCAACAGCGCGCTTAGGCTCGCCATCAGATCGCGGGTGCGGGTATCGGAAAACCCATGGCTCTGGCGATGCTCTTCCTCGCTGGTCACCACATACATCAAGCTCTCAAAGCGGGCGTCGCTCAAGGACGCGCGCAGCTGGTTGAGCAGCTGCTGCTGGGGCAGGATTTCCTCGGCTATCTGAAGGGTGTTCTGGCGATATGCGCTGACTGAGGAGCCATTCACGATCACCAGCAGGGCAAAAAGGGCGGTGATGAGGATCAAACCAAGCCCTACAAGACGACGGATCGAAATACGCATGGATCTCTCCTGACGACGGCGGCGGGAAATTTGCGCTAAACTATGTCGCCAGCACTTTAGCACATGATAGGCAATGCGAAAAGTAGCGGCGCTCAACTACGCAGGCTGGCTGAATATTCGCGATTATTCGCTTGGAAATGGAGGAATACGATGCATATACGGGTTGCGGTAGGCCAGATCGATTTGGCGCTTGGCGATCGCGCCACTAATCTAGCCACGGTTCAGACGATCGCCGCCCAGGCCGCCGCCAGTGGCGCGGAGCTGCTGGTGCTACCCGAGCTCTGGGGCAGCGGCTACGACCTCGAGCGGGCCAGCGAGCTCAGCGATGCGCTTGGCGAGGGGCTGTTCGCCGAGACCGCCCGGCTGGCCGCCCGGCACAAGCTGGCGATCTGTGGCTCGCTGCTAGAGCGCCGCCCCGACGGAATCTACAACACGGCGGCCACCTTCGATGCCGCTGGCACAATGCGCGGCGTGTACCGCAAAACCCATCTGATTGGCCTGATGGCCGAGGGCCGCTACCTGCAGCCCGGTGCCGCCGCCGAGGTCTACCCGATGGACTGGGGCGCAACCGCCAGCGCGATCTGCTACGACCTGCGCTTTCCCGAGCTGTTTCGCCGCTACACCCTGGCCGGGGCGCGGGTAGTGCTGCTGCCCGCCGAGTGGCCCGATCGGCGGATCGAGCACTGGCGCACCCTGCTGCGCGCCCGGGCGATCGAGAACCAGTGTGTGGTGGTGGCCTGCAACCGCGTCGGCAGCGACCGCGACAACACGTTCGGCGGCTGCTCGGCGATTATCGACCCGTGGGGCAAGGTGCTGGCCGAGGGCGACGACCAGCCCGCGCTGCTCACCGCCACCCTCGATCTGGCTGAGATCGATGCCGTGCGCGAGTTCCTGCCAATCGCCCGCGACCGCCGCCCGGATGTGTACGGGGGGTTGGTTTAAGGGCTATGCTCCACGAAGGACACGCCACCAGCATGCCCATGGTGCGTCAAGCGTCCGGTGACAATCGGGTGTCTCCGCTGGCTGAGCCTGTCGAAGCCTGTTATTTGGCTTCGACAGGCTCAGCCAGCGATCATCAACGCATGGCTGACGAACTACTAGTGGCGTGGCCTTCGTGGAGCAAAAGAATTGGCGTTGGTCGATTGGATTGACGATTATCTGACAACTTTTGTCAGGTTTGGTCCGTTCCAACCTGCTATGGTATCGGTAGTCCCGCCGCTGGGCGCGGGTTTTACCCCACACCGTAAGGAGACTGCTGATGGGATCACTACAGCTTGGAACAGCCTTTAAGCTGCTGCTCAAAACTGGCCCAATTTTGATGGTTCGGCTGGGCGCGTCGATTCTCTTCTGGTTTGTGACGCTGCTCTATCTTGGCCTGGTGATTGGCCTGGCCGTGCTGCTGGGGTCGATCACCCCGATCCTCGGCTGGGTTGTGGCGATCATCGGGCTGGTTGGCTTTGGGCCGATCTATCATCTGGCCTACAAGTACGGCTTTTTTCTGATCAAGGCCGCTCATATTGCCGTTATCAGCGAGCTGCTGGTCCACGGCCAGCTGCCGGCCGGGGTCAGCCAGCTGGCCTGGGGCAAGGAGCAGGTCAAGCAGCGCTTTGGCGATGTCAGCGTGATGTTTGTCGTCGATGAGCTGGTCAGCGGCGTGATTGGGATGTTCACCCGCACTGTGTATGCGCTGGCCTCGTGGATGCCCGGCGACACGATGCGCCAGCTTGCGGCGGTGGTGAATCGGGTGATTCGCTACGCGACGAGCTACATCGACGAGGCGATTATGGCGCGGGCGTTCTGGCGCCGCGACGAGAATATGTGGTCCAGCGCCGAGGAGGGCCTGGTGCTGTACGGCCAGGTCTGGAAGCCGCTGCTCAAAAATGCGGTCGCGCTGATGTTCCTGAGCTTCATCCCGTTTATCATCGCCCTGATTGTGTTTGCCGCCCCGGTGGCGGGCCTGGTCGGGCTGGTTGGCGGCACCAAGGCCGCCGCCTGGAGCGTGCTGGCCCTGCTCGTGCTGGCCTTCCTGATCAAAGTTGCCGTTGGGGATAGCTTTGCGATGGTGGCGATGATCGCGTCCTACCAGCGCGAGACCGCCAGCCTGACCCCCGACCCGGCGATGTCGGCGCAGCTCGCCCAGATCAGCCCGAAGTTCGTCGAGCTGAAAAACCGGGCGCTGGCCGCCGTCGCTCCGGCGCCGGCCCGCTACGGGCAGTCAGTAGCTGGTAGCTAGCAGCTGGCGGGGAACCGAATGGTGGGTCGGGCAGCTCGCCGTAGCCGTTGAGTAGCTAGCGGCTAGCAGCTGGTAGCTAGTGAGGAACCGAATGTGGCTCGGGCTGCTCGCCGTAGCCACCATTAAACTGAAACAGCGCACACCTGAAGGATCAAATCTTCAGGTGTGCGCTGTTTTTGGGTAACCCCCACTAGCTGCTAGCTACCAGCTACTAGCCACTGATCTCCGCCACCACCGCGCTCAGATCGCCGCCGCGCAGCCGAATCGTCAGGCGCTCGGCGGGAGCGACATCGGCGGGGTCGGTCAGGGCGACGCCGTCGGCGCGCAGCACCACCGCATAGCCGCGGGCTAGCGTGCGCTCCGGGCTGAGGGCGCGCAGCCCGCGCTCGGCCGACTGGATCTGCAGATGTCGCACGTTTAGCTGGTTGGTGAAGGTGCGCTGGCCGCGCTCCAGCAGCCGCGCCACCTGCTGGCGGCTGGCCTCCAGCCGCGCCAGCGGGGCCGCCCGCTCCAGCCGCTGGCTCTGCCCGGACACAGCGGCGCGGGCCGCGTGCAGGTGGTCGCCGATCAGGTTTTGCAGCGCCCCGAACTGCTCGCCCAGCGCCGCGTGCAGCATTGCGATGTCGGGCGTGACCAGCTCGGCGGCGGCGGACGGCGTCGGAGCCCGCAGGTCGGAGACAAAGTCGACCATGGTGGTGTCGGTCTCGTGGCCCACGCCGGTCACCGTTGGCGTCGGCGAGGCGAAGATCGCCCGGGCGACAATCTCCTCGTTGAAAGACCACAGATCCTCGATCGAGCCGCCGCCACGGGCGACGATAATCACATCGAGATCGAGATCGTACAGCGCGTAGAGCGCCTCAACAATCGAGTCGGCGGCGCCGTCGCCCTGGACCAGCGCAGGCGACAGCACCACCTCGGCCAGCGGGTAGCGGCGGCTCAGCACGTTGTACATATCGCGCAGCGCCGCCCCGGTTGGCGAGGTGACGATCCCAATTCGGCGCGGGAACGTCGGCAGCGGGCGCTTGCGGGCGAACAGGCCCTCGGCCTCCAGCTGCGCTTTCAGGCGCTCGAACTGGGCCTGGAGCAGGCCCTCGCCGGCCGGGCGCAGAAAATCGATGTAGAGCTGCAGCCGCCCGTTGTACACGCCAATCTTGCCGTGGGCCAGAATCAGCATGCCATCGCGCGGTAGGGTGGTCAGGCGCACCGCGTTTGAGCGAAAACAGGCGGCGTCAATCCGCTCATCGTTTTCCTTGAGCGTGAGATACCAGTGGCCCGAGGAGTGGCGCTTGCAGTTCGAGACCTCGCCCTCGACCCAGACATCGGCCAGCACCGGGTCGCTGTCGATTACCGCTTTGATGTAGACGCACAGCTCGTTGACCGACAAAATCTCCATGGTATGTTCCCAGGAGCTAGGAGCTAGTAGCTCGTAGCTCGTATCAGCGCTTCAGGCGATTGGTACGCCCTAAAGTGCCCTAAATTCAGTCTCACTAGCTACCAGCTACCAGCTGCCAGCTACTCTGCTTCAGGCGATTGACAAGCCCTAAAGTGCCCTAAATTCAGTCTCACTAGCAGCTAGCCGCCAGCTCCTAGCTACTCTAAAGGCGTGATCGTCATCAGCGCCTGGCCGTACTCGATTGGCTGGCCGTTCTCGACGTGGATGGCGCTGACCCGCCCGTGGATCTCACACTCGATCTCGTTCATCATTTTCATGGCCTCGACGATGCCGACGACATCGCCAGGCTGAACCTCGTCGCCGATTTTGACGTAGACCGGGTCTTTCGGCGATGGCGAGGAGTAGAACGTGCCGACCATCGGCGAGGTGATCGGCGCACCGCTTGGCGCGGCAAAGGCATCGCCCCCGCCAGCCTCGGTCAGACCGCTGGGCACCACGGCGGTTCCGGCGACGTAGCCGGCCACAGGCGCGACAGCGCTGGCGTATAGGGTCCGTTTGACATGGATTTTGGCATCGCCACGCTCAAGGCTTAACTCGGTAATATCGGTCTGACAAACAAGGCGGAGCAATTCACGCACATCATCAGTCAACAAATTTGCGGATTCATCACTCATGCGGTCATCCTCTGCTGCATTGCGTTACAAAGAAAAGCGGCGCAAGGAAATCCCTGCGCCACTCGTTCGTCCAGGATCATCATCTAGCCAACGCGGGTGATATACTCACCGGTCCGTGTATCAACCTTAATCCGGTCGCCGACGTTCAGGAAGAACGGCACCGTCACGGCCAGGCCGGTGTCGGTGGTGGCCGGCTTGCCGCCGCCCGAGGCGGTATCGCCCTTGTAGCCCGGCTCGGTCTCGGCGACGATCAGCTCGACCGAGGTTGGCAGCGAGACATCAAGCACCTCATCGCCGTAGGTCAGCAGATCGAAGGTCTCGTTCTCTTTGATGTAGTACAGCGCATCGCCGAGCATTTTCACATCCACCGGAAACTGATCGTAGGTCTCGGTGTTCATGACGTGCAGCTGATCGTCGTCGCGATACAGATACTGGACGTTGGTGGTGCTCAGGCGGGCGGTTTCAAAGCGCTCGCCGGCCATAAAGGTTTTGATCGTGGTTGAGCCAGTGCGGACATTGCGCATGGTCAGCCGCAAAAATGCGGTGCCCCGGCCCTGCTTCACGTGGTTCGCTTCCATTACTTTGTACAGCTCGCCTTCAATGATCAGGGTCTGACCTTTGCGAACTTCACCTGTTGAAACCATAGCTAATGCAACTCCTATTGCTTTTAAATAAATCGTTGGTGTCCTGCCGATTCGGACGTTAGTCCGCTGCGTCCAGCTCAAACGGCGACTGGCTGAGCGTTTCGGCGCCCTGCGCGGTAAAATAGACCAGGTTCTCCAGCCGCACGCCGCCCCAGCCGGGCAGGTAGATGCCTGGCTCGATGCTGAACACGCTGTTGAGCGGCAGCGCCGCCGGGTTCAGGCTGCTCAGCCGCGGCTCCTCGTGAATGTTGAGGCCAACGCCGTGGCCGAGGCCGTGGCTGAAATTGGGGCCGTAGCCCGCCGCCGCAATCACATCGCGGGCCAGCGCGTCGGCGGCCTGGCCGGTGATGCCGGGCTGGAGGCCGCTGGTGGTATGCTCCAAGGCCTTGCGCACCAGGCCATAGATCTCGCGAAACTTCGCGTCCGGCTCGCCGAGGATCAGGGTGCGGGTCATATCGGCATGGTAGCCATCGAGCAGGCCGCCAAAGTCGATCACAATCGGCTGGCCGCTGCCAAGCTCGGCCGCGCCCGCCCGATAGTGCGGCCGGGCGCTGTTCGGCCCGGCCGCCACAATTATATCGAAGGCCAGGCCATCGCCGCCAAGCTCGACAATCGCCTTGTGCAGCTCCCAGGCTAGCTCGCGCTCGCGCATGGCCGGGCGCAGCAGCGGGCGCACCTGCGCCAGCGCCCCGTCGGTGATCGCAATCGCCCGCCGGAGGGTCGCCAGCTCGTCCGCATCCTTGATCGCCCGCAGCTGTTCGGTCAGCCCGCTGATCGGGACCAGTCGCACGGCCGGGCCGATATGCTTGGTGTAGTCGGCGTGGTCGGCGACAGTCAGGGTGCTGGCCTCAAAGCCCAGCCGGGCCAGCGGTGGCACCAGCCGTGCTACGCACTGCACCAGCGTCTCATCCAGCCCGCGAATCGCCACCTCGAACCCGACCGCCTGCTCGTGGGCCTGGTCGGTATAGCGGCCATCAGTGACGAGGATCGCCCTGGTCGCATCCATAATCAGCCCGCCGGCCGAGCCAGTAAACCCGCTCAGGTAGCGGCGATTCTGCTCGTTGACCACCAGCAGACCATCAATTTTGGCACCGTCGAAGGTTGTTCGCAGCGCCGCCAAACGCGATGCAGTCACACGATTTCCTTTCACCGAGAACACAGAACATAGAACAAAGCACACCGACCAATAACAGTCTATGTGCTCAGTTCTATGCTCAGAGTAGCGCTAGTATAGGCGTGATTGTCGATCGTTGTCAAACCTAGGCACTGCGCACTATCCGGGTGCCAGTGAGAATTAATCCAGGTAGCGGGAGCGGCACGGTGGCCAGATATTCCCGAAGTCCCTCAAGGCAATCCTGCTGGGTCCAGAAGCCCGTATCCATTGCGGCATTCGGATCATCAATGTCATCGCCTTCGTGATACCAGCACCAGCCATCGCCTTCGTCGTCGTACTCGATGATAAATGCCGTGCCCATATCGGTGGTTGCGCGATAACGATTGGTGCCGATTAGAACGCTGCGGAGGATTCTACGCAGGGGTTTTTTCGTCGGCATAGCGCCCTCAAAGCCAAACGGCTTTCCTAAATTGTCCTAAGTCTACATAATAATAGATCTCTAGTGCTCGGTCAAATGGGCCTGAGCAGCGCGGCGTCGGCGGCGGGCGGCGGGCACGGAGGCCGGCCGGACTGGGTTTTCAGCCATTTCTCAGGCTTCACTCAGCCGTAAAACGCCCGTCAGCCAGATTTCACCCGCGCTCAATGGTTGATGGCTGTCCGCTGATATAGACTGGCACCAGTGGAGTTTCGCCCCGGCCACGTGGACTGCGCTGCGAGCAGCTGGCGAAATCGGATTGATCATTTTGAGGAGGTTTATCATGCGAATGCGCATTTTTGGATTACTGATTGGCCTGGCGATTCTGGCTGGCTGCGGCGTGGCGAGCGAGCCGACGCCGACCACCGGCTCGGGCGGCGGGGCCACCGCCACGCCCGCCGCGCTCACGCCGCGCCCACCCGTGGCCATGAGCACGCCCACCGCCG